>CAZFJK010000001.1:0-21703 GCA_964519225.1 uncultured Methanosarcinales archaeon
ACCCATCTTAACTTCGGCATATCCAAAACACCAAAGAAATATTCTTCATTTACTCTATTGAAGCTTTCTTCCAGCACTTTTGAAGTAGGCTTTCTTTCCTTCAAAGATTGCGCATTGCTTAAGTGTTTGATAAAACTGTTATAAAGCTCTATCCATTTCGTAACTTTTCTCTTTGCCCTTTTCCTTCCAAAGCTCAAAAGCAAATGCTGAACAAGTCCTCTGATAATAGCCTCATCAACTCTTTGCCATTCGTTGCCAAAAAGAAAAGTGATCCTATCAGGCATAAAAACAGCATAGGCTTTAAGTCCTCTTTCGCTAAAACGAATTTCAAGCTTTTTCTTTGGCTTAGCACCAAATATTTCTTCCCAAGCGTCAGAAAGCCAGTGCATTCTACTCTTCCCTTCTCTCAAATCTCAAGATAGCAGCAATGCCCCCCATCTCTTTTAACTGGACTCCTTCCCTTGTTTCAGTAGAAATTATTTCAACCTTGCTGCCGACTTTAACTGCTTCTTCTTCAAACATTTCAACAACTTTCTTTGGTATAACTTCGGAAATCAAGACAACATCAACAACTCCTTCTTTAAGCAATTCCAAAACCTCTTCTTCGCCATACGCAACCATTCCGGGTTTTTTAGCAAGCAAATCCAAAAATCTGCCAACAAGCTCTTTTTCCCTTATTATTTCTTCTTTTGCTAAAACATCCTTGCTCTTTTCAACCAGCTCATGCAACCCGAATTCTCCTGTATAGCTCGTGTCTTTTATTGCAATTACCTTTCTTTTAAGCTCAGTTGGAAGATACTCAACAAAATCATATTTTGTTGGCCCAGGACCTCCAACAATAATTCCTTTTAACTCTTTCATTCCATAAAATTGCTCTTTAGCTTTTTCAGCAACTTTCTTGTAGTGAGCTTTTGCCGCGCCTTCTATAAGTCTATGAAAGCGTTGAGCAGAATTATGTACGACCAGACAATTAGCTATAAAACTTCTGTCCTCCACGCTAATGTCAACCATATCTATAACCTTGTCAGTCTTAACTACCTTTGCCACTTCAACAGGTACAAAAGGAATATTTACCAATTTCAACAGATTCTTCTTCAACTCTCCGCTAGTTTCATCAATAAATCTTTTCATAAAAACAGTTTTACTTATCTTTCTATGTCCTCCTAAGAACATTCCTGCTTTATTAAAAGCTCTCAATTTCAACCTATGCCCTAAAATAATCTTTTTCACATCTTTTCCAGAATACATAAATTGACGTATCAAGCTTCTATTCTTTTTTTCACATACTAACTTCTTTAGTTTATCGAATTTCTTTTTGCTCCCAAATCCAATGTATTTCAAAAAACGCTGCAGACTTTCCTTCTCGCTCATTTCCAAGCAGTATCTAGGATTTTTGCTAAATGGATTCTTTTTATTGTCGTAAACAAGAAAGGAAGAAAGAACCCCAAACCTTAACAAAGCCATCTGAACTTGCCCAACTAATGTTTTGCTATGTGCAGCAAAGCCTAGTTTTTCACTCACATATCCTTCTGCATCAAATAATCCCTTCAAGAAACCAGCAACAACATTGTCTTTGCTCAATAAAATCTTTTCCGGAATTACATCAATTTTATTCTTCAATCCAAATTCATCTTTTAAAAACCTAACAATCGGTCTGCTATTAACCCTAATCCTGAAATAGTTCTTATCGTTCCTGTATTTCATACTCGCCTTAACACCAAAAACGCGCTCCAATAATCCTTTATAGTGCTTTGCGGTGTTTTCATCAGATTCAAAAAAATTAATCCTGTCCTCTTCTATTGAGCCATCTCCAACAAAATATCCAATAATCTGCGCTAGTTTTTCGTCAAGTTTATTTGGTAATTTAACATGTCTATACAGGCAAGGTTCGCAACATTCCTTCACAAAATATTCTAACGAAATATCAAGTGCAGAACATAGTTTTTTTAGCGTATTCCTATGAATGTTCAATTTTCCAAGTTCAAAAGCAGATATCGTCGCTTGATACACACCAATCAACTCTGCCAACCGCCGCTGTGAAAAACCTTTTTCCAATCTCTTTTTCCTAAGCAGCTTAATTCCCTTTTTGTTAAGCTTGAAAGAATTATAATAAATCTCCGGGTTGAAGACAATCTCCTTTCCATCAACAGTGATCTTTTCAGGCGCTATCAATACATCGCCTTCTTTCAGCTCAGCTACAGGTCTCTCCTTTACTTTTCCATTTTCAAAGATAAAGAAAACGTGGTCACCAGAACATTCAATCTCATACCTAGGGCGTTTAGTAATTACTTTAATCAATCGTTTCTTTGTATTCCACTTATCTGTAACTGCACTTTTAACTAAAGAAAAATTATCAAAATCGGCACTTTTTACTTGATGAGGATTGTGAAGATTACGTATTTCTAAAATCCTTCCATCAGCTAGAAAAACAAAAGTATCAGGAGCTAAGCATTGTCCCCCTGCTTTGAATTTCCCAGGAACTTCGCTATGCGTTTTAACCAAAGGCACAATCGCCTTTCCCTTAAGCAGAGCAATATGTGCGTCCCTTCTGTCCATAACAATTAAACCATACAACTCTTTTGCTTCAATCATCTCCTCTAATGGCCCAAGAATAAATTGCTTATCGCATCGATAAATTCTAATCTTTAGCGGCTCTGGAGGCTCTATACTCCAAACCTTAATGTCTTGCTCACCTTCTTTTTCAGCGACATTTCCACTAAAAACAGCAAGTCCATTCGGTGGCGTTCTTCCTATAACTTTCAAATGCTGAATCATCCTTTCAAGCGCAGCAATAACGTTCTTCCTTGTGGTTGCGCTTTTAATATTCATAGCAGTGCTTTGTTCTTGCTGCAAATGAGAAATAATCTTATTCAAATCATAACCAGCAGGAACGTATACACTAACTAATTCTGTATGCCTCCCTCTATATTTCGACAATTCATCAATAAACTTCCTGAGTTCATACTTTGCTTTTTCATTCATGGAAAAGCTTAAAAAATAACTCTTTATAAGTTTTTTTGAAACGCAATGGCGGTAGTGGTGTAATGGTTAGCACGGAGGCCTGTGGAGCCTCAGAAGCGGGTTCGATTCCCGCCTACCGCCCTTTTCTAAAAACAAGCCAGTAAACATATGGTGCAAGAAAAGACGCAACATACAGAAAAATCATAATAAAAGGACTTTCCCTTAAAACACCAATAGCGAACAATTCATTTACCCTCTTTGCAACCAAATAGACAAACAAAAGATTAGCAAACGCAATTACTGGCACAACAAAAAGCAAAAGCATCCTGTGTTTTTTCTCTAAATGTTCCAAATCTCTGAAAACAACACAGGTAAGCATACCAAAGCAAAACCCGAGAATTAAAATAATAAGGTCAAAGATAAACCGATTCATAACAAACAAAAAGGGAACCAACACGATTCCAATCAGCAAGTTTCCAATCAAAATAACAAAAAAACCCATCCAAAAAAGTACTGCTTGTCCATACACTAAAGTTCTGCTTTTATCTGAAAACTTTCCTTTTCTTAATACTTCAGTTGTTTCTGAAATTTCCTTTTTGCTCCAACCTTTTCTAAGCAATTTTTCTACAGTACTTCTTCGCATTTTACAATATTTTCAATCGCTGAAAGAAACGCTTTAACCTTTGCATAATAATTAGCCAATTCCTCAAGATCAACAGAAACATATTTTCCTTCTAAATCAACAATCATCCTAACAGTTTTTCTATATTCGTCTTCTCTGCTGAAAGGAGCTTTCAATAATTTTCTTAAAAAAAGATAAAAATCCACGCCCTCGACCAATTCATCCTTGTCTGCTTCACTCAAAATGCTCTTAGCAAGTTCAGCTTTCTGAATAGGCGTTGTTGGAATGCTATCGATTTTTCCTTGCTTCACAGCATAAGCTAAAAAACAATCTATAGCAAAAGAAAGAGCATTAAGCATCCTCTCAATCGCATTCCTTATTACATCAACTGTTCTTGTATATTTCAAACTAACCCAATAGATATGATCAACCCTTCTCATCTCTTGCTTTGCTTTCATCAAATATTCATTTATCGTTTCATTCATTTCTTTACAAAAGAATTTATTGCATCTATAAATAATTTTGCTTTACTTAAATATTTTTTTATTTCATTTACACCAAGAACTTTCATTCTGTAGGTGTTCGAACATATAACAAGCTTGTCTTTTCTGCAGAACTCGATTGGGCTTTCTTTATGCTCTTTTATTATGCTTCTCAAATCAAATAGCAATGCAATAAAACTATTATCCAAGCCCAAACGTTCAATACATTTTTCCCTAAACATATTTATCTTTCCGTCAAAAGTTTTTGAATAAGGAGGGATTCTCTTATATAATCTCTCGAAAAGCAGAACAGCATCCATGCCATTCAGCATTGCAGCAAAAACGTGTTCAACTATACTCAACAAGAGTTTAGGATCATTAACAAGTTTATATGTTACAGAAAGCATATGGTCTGCAATCTTAAGCGATTTATTCGCCTTCTCTAAGATAACTTCATACTCCTCCATTAGCTAAAGAATAGAACTAATTTTTAAAAAATTATTCCCATTAAACCTTCTCAAGCTCAAGAAGAGCTTTTGCTATATCGCCGCTAGTTTTTTCAAGAATCTCTTTAGCTTTCTCTTCACTTACATTCGCTTTTTCGGTAACTAGTTTTACGTCCTCATCTTTAATCTGAATTTTTGGTTTTTCTTCTACTGCGCCGCTGATTTGAAACATCTTCTGGCCCTGAAAATCAACTATTACAACATCAGGATTTCTAATAACAATATCCTTCTCTTTACAAGAAATAACAACTTCTTCGGCATCGACCTTTTCCTGTTTTATTCCAAGCCTTTGCATTGCCTTCATCATATCCTTCATATTCAGCCCAAACATTTTAGAACTACAATCCAAATAGTACTTTAAAATAAGTATGCAAAACAATCATCAGCACAATAATGATTATTGTCAGCACAACAATACTTCCAGGCTTAAAACTAAGTCTACTTTTATATTCATCAAAATATCTCAGTAATCCTCCACCACCAGCAGGAAGCCTTATTCTTTGATCAGCCATTTTCTATTCTCGTTAATTAATTTAAAAGGTAGGGAAGGTTAGGCCGCCTTCTGTTAGGCTCTGTTCAGCAGAACAGACAGCCCTTTTAACATCCTACTTAGCGTCCTTTTGGACTTGCACCAGCCAGGGCTCGCCGTTCCACCATTCCCTTCAGGCAGATCAGCAGGTTAGCTCGTTTCCCCTTTCGAGGAAACTTCGCCACATCATCCTTTACCTGAAGGATGTTTCGTTTCTGGGCGGTTGCCGTTCCTATTCGGAACCCTCCTTACGAAGGTGGCTTTTAACGGTGGGCGGACCTTCCTCAGTGCTGCCAATGCAAGCACCGAAAGTTAAATCCCTCCCTACCACTGAAACCATCCCCTATTAAGTTTAAAAATCTTTCTGAGATTTACCTGATTTTTAACAAGCGTTTTATTTTCTTTTTCCCTTCTTTTGTTTTGCAAAGTTCTTTTAAAAACATATTTGCCTTCTTTATTTGAGCATCGATAAATGGCTTTACATGCTTCTTCCATTCTTTTCTCGAATGTGTCTTAACAAACTTCGCCCATTGTTCAAGATGAATAATATGGGTCTTATCTCTTTTCATTTTTTCCCAATTTCACTATTCTTATCATATTTTTGATATTTTCTATTTCTTCATCATTCAGCTTATCTTCATAAATTATTCTTAGATGTTTAGCGTCTTCTAGGTCTTTTTGTGAGCCAAGAGGCTCTTCTTTAAACGCTATTGTCACTTCGATATTTGCAAAATAAACATCAAGCCCTGTAAAAGGTAGTTTTGTCTTTGTTTTCAAAGTATTTCATCGAGTTTATCTTTGGCAAATTTTAATTCTAATTGAGGTATAAACTCTCCTTTCCTAACATACCTAATACCATCACCATGCAAAAGATAAGTTCTATAGAGAAAAAAAGCACTTCCACCTTGAATGCATTCAAAGCCCGATTTTAAAAGTTCTTTATGAAGTTCTGCAAATTTCTGCTCAGACATAGGTTCAATAATCATATCTATATCTTCGGTAGCCCTACTTCTACCATGTGCTATCGCTATGAAACCTCCAACAATAACATAGTCAGCGTGCTTGTTAATGACCTTCACAATATCTTCTATGAACTTATCTAGAACTGTTTTCTCACTCTGATTATTAACCATATTTTAAGTAATCCTTCTAAATTTATATATCTTGTGCAAACCTGTCTTATGTTCCATCAATTGAATGGCAGCCTACCAAAAAATATAAATATTAAGTCCAAGAATTTCTATTCAAACGAAAAAGGTGTTGCTAAATGGTCAGACTAACACTAACAGAATCTCGTTATCTAAAAGATAGCATAGCTATAATCTCTGACCTTGTTAACGAAGCAAGGTTTAAAATCAACCAAGACGGCTTAGAGCTTATTGCTATGGATCCTGCAAATGTTGCCATGGTTGTCTTCAAACTCTTATCTTCCTGCTTTACAGAATACAACGTACCAGAACCAACAGAAATAGCAATAAACTTAGCAAATCTAAAGCAAGTACTTAGACGTGCAAAACCGAGCGATACGCTTACGCTTGAATACAAAGACAATCGCCTTGTAGTTCTACTAAGAGGCGATACAACAAGAACCTTCAACCTGCCAACCATCGAGCTCGAGGAAAAAGAGCATAGGGTTCCAGAGCTCAGCTTTCCAGTAAAGATAAAGCTTGGCTCACACATCCTTGTCAATGCGATAGAGGACGCAGATATTGTTGCTGATTCAGTTGCTTTCATCGCAGAACCAAACAAATTCACTATCTCAGCCGAAGGAGAACTATCAGCAGCAAAAACAGAAGTAACAGAAAAACAGGCCGAAATAATAGCACCAGAAGAAAGAACAAAAGCAAAATACTCAATAGAATACCTAAAGAAAATGATTGGCGGCGCAAAACTTGCTGATGTTGCAACGATTCAGTTCAATAAAGACTATCCGCTTAAACTTGAATTTAAAACTGTTGATAGAGTTTTACTTTCATTCATATTAGCACCAAGAATAGAAAACGATTAAAGCCCTACGATCCAAGCAACTAAACTTCCAACAAATCCAGCTATCAGCGGGACAGCAAAATTATCATCAACCTTTTCTGTTATTGCTTCTACAAAGCTCGCAACACAAGCCATAGCAATAGCAACTTCCCACGGCAAGAAGAACCTTCCAACCATCAAATTAACAGCAAGGCCTGCAAACACACCTTCGACACTTCTCTTTTTAATCAATTTAAAGTAATGCAGTCTTTTGCTAACTTCATGCGCAACAACATCTCCAAAAGCAGTCATGAAAATGGCAGCATAGGCTATATCTTTTCTAAAAACAGCAAGACAAATAATAATACTTGCAAAAAAATAAAGGGCACTTGAAAACTGACTTGCTTCTCTTTCTTTAATAAACAATCTCCATATAAAAGGCTTTACTCTCCATTTAAACTCAACCCTCAACAGATCAACAATCAAAAAAAACACAAGCCCAGCAAGTAATGCAAGCAACCCAAACCGACTCCCACCAAACCAATCACTTGCTTTTTCATAAGCAATCAAAGAAAGCAAAGCAGTCAAATGAAAAAAATTTCTAAGATACTCTCTTACTATAGTCCACTCAGCAATGTTCTTTACCATCATACAAATAATATACGGCTGCCGGGATTCGAACCCGGGCCTGCACCTTGGGAGGGTGCTGTCCTACCACTAGACGACAGCCGTATTAAGAGAAACCATCTAAAACTGTTATATAAAAATTTTCAAGAAACAAAAGTAATCTTGCCACTCAGATCAATACTGTAAAGATAACTAACCTCAACCTTCACTGGCGTAACAAAAGGTTCTTTATTTTCAAGCGCAAGCTTGCATCGCAGAGTATCGCTTCCACCGCTTAAATCTAAAGCAGGCTTATCGCATTCCATCTTTTCTTTACCTAAATAAACACCATCAACTTCAACATAATTGACATCACCGTCGCCCTTATTTTCAAATTCAATCAAGAGCTGTGCAACGACCTTACTATCGCTTAAAACAACAGAAGGCGTGATTCTTGTAACTGCAACAGGCGCACCCTGACCCTGCCTCAAAACAACAGGCAACATAGAACATCCAACCTTAATAGGTTCTCCAATCTTAGGATTAATGCAAACATCTACCGTAGCGCTTGTTCCATAATCATAAACAACCTCAACATAAAAGGTCTCGGTAAAATCCTCCTTCTCAAAACCTTCAAACCTGATATTCCTGAATTGAAATTCTTCGATCTTTAGCTCGCCGCTTGGCAAATACGGATCTCTTCCTTTAAGCATAAACCTTCTTTTAACATAGCTCGGTTCAATCAAATACCTTGTAAATCCACCGATTCTTATAATACCATTCTCAATATCATGCAACCCTTTATTTTCCAGCTTTAAGCCAATAGAAAAACTGCTTCCCTTCCAAACATTCTCCGGAGGCATATTCTTCAGCAATTCAACTGATACACCTTCAAAACCAGTAGGCTTCACTTCTATTCTCTCAACTCCTTTTGGAACACATCCACTCAGTAAAATAAACATTCCCAATACAAAAAAAAGCACAACTTCTTTTCTCATCTTAATCCGCTTTCAAAATCTCAAGATCGAGTTTTTTCTCAATTCTATAATCATATTCAACTGTTCCAAGTAATAACCTCTTTTTTGGAACATCTGTTTCTCGCAACCTCTTTTTTGGAATCGTAACATAACAATAATCAATAACTATTTTCTCTCCCTTTTTCAAGTTTGAAATGCCTTTGAGTTCAGAAGGATGCATAAAAATCAAACTGCTTCCGTCAAAAGCAGAATTCTTGCATTCAATATCACTAACACCATCCTCAAACATATCGCTATCAACCTTGATACTATTTACCTTTATTATTTTTCCATCGCCAACATTTACCAAATGCAAAATCAAAGGTTGTTTCTCAGCATCATCAATAAGAGGATGCGTGATTTCATTTCCAAAATCTATTGCAAGAGCTGCAAATTCAGATGCGCTTTTGCTTCTTTCAACGCTTGACAATCCAAATAATGAAAGATACTTTTCCTCCTTTGTCCATCTGCTTTGCCCAACGAATATCCTAACCAAACTTGTTCTTGCTTTTAATCCTTTAATAACAGCAGAAAACCCAACATAATAACGTCCATGTTTTAAAGCCGATTGATCTTTTGGTTCGCATGTCAGGGCCAAATATCGTTCACCCTTAACCTCATAAACCTGATAATAAGGTGGAGGTCCAACAACTCCTTCTATTTTTTCACCGCCAAAAACAGGTTCAAACCAGCATTCTAAGCTTATCTTTAGCTTTTCATCATCAACCGTTTTAACATGGAGTTTTATCGGAACGGGTTGAATATTTCCTTCATAAAATCTTTTTTTATACTGCTTTACTGGAACCAACTCTACAACAGTATGCTCTATCATCTTTTCTTCAACATCTCCGCTTTCAGCAGGCGGATTTATTTTCTTCTGAAAACCTTCAACGTCGCCAGCCATCAAACTCTTTAATGCGTCAAGCCATCTTGCATAAAACCTCTTTGTCGCATTCCAATGTTCTTTTGCTTTTTCCTCAACTTTTGCTTCTATCTGCTTTGCCTGAGCAAATGCCTCGGCATGTTCGCTCTTATAATGCGTCACAGTTTCTTTGTAATAGTTTGCCAAAAAAGGCCATCCTATAACAATCAACGCAATAACAATTGCTGCAAAGACAATTTTCGCTGCAAAAGGAATCCTCAAACCTCTGTTCAAATAATCGATAGTTGTTTTAATGAAAAGAAGAAATGCAATAAAGAACCAAAGATACATCCGAGCAAATAAAATATAGCCATATCCAAAAGTCGTTAGCCTAAGAAAAAGCGGCGAAAGTAGATCAAAAGCCAAAGCACCCAACAAAAAACCAGTAAGCCTATAGCCCCTCATTATCCAAAGGAACAGAATGCACGTAAGAACGCTCATCGTTCCGGACCTGACAGGTTCAAAGCCGCATGCCATCTTCACTGCAAAATCAACTGCAGCAACACCAAACAGCACAAGAACAAGCATTATATTCGGAATTTCGACACCGAGTGCTTTTCCAACACCATAAGGAATTATTCGCTTTACACCGCCTGTGCTTTCTTTATCACCCCTTCTAAAAAAATCAAGGATTCCCATCGCTCAGAATCTACCTCTTTTTTTGTTTAACTTAACTCAACCATCAAAGCAACAACATCTAATGTTCTGCTGGGAACAATCTGAACAGCATTGCTTCCCCTTACAACATAATCATTTATCTTCACAACAAAATCGCTCTCCTTTTGGTCAATACCTATATAATGTCCATTAACAATGACCTTTCCTATCTTCCTTTCAACACTTTCCCTAAATCTTATTGTAAGAATGGCGTTCTTCTCGCCGCTGGCAATGGCATCATACTGCTCAGCACTTAAATCAAAATAATAAGTCGGATATTCAACTTTTCCTATCTTGCTCGCAACCACAAACCTGTCTATCAAAAATCTTCCTTTTTCAGTTCTCATATAAACAACGTTCTCACCGACATTAACATAGTCTCTTGTTAATTCAATAGGCTCGATCATGCTATTGCAATCAGGAACAGCATCAAAGATTGTATGGTCGTTCAGCTTTACAACAAGCTTCCCAACATCTTCCTGCTTACACAAAGGAATAAATCTGACTACAACTTTTTCAAGATTTTCTCTTTCCTCAGGCGTCATAATAAATATATGCCTTGCTTCTTGCTTTTCTCGTCTAAGCATGTCGGCAATTATCTTAACATTCAGCAGCTGATACTTGTTCTTTCGCCAGAAAGCAAGCCCAACACCGCTTGCATAGAACTCAACGACATTCCTTCCATCGCGAAGGAATTCGCTTATCCTCAACGGTTCGATACTCGGCGTACTAATATATTTATTCAAAACCTCAACGCCATTTACCTTAATGATAAGCCTTCCCTTTGCTTTCGCAATATCAAAAACAACAAATGCATTTTCAACGTCTTCTTTCTTAACATCAAAGCTAATATTTACTTTCTTTTTTCCAAAAATTGTACTGCTCACGTAAACAGAATCCCTTTCCTTAAGCACAGTTGATTCACTCCATAAATCAAGCTCAACGCTACTGATTGGATGTTCAATAGTTTTTTCAGCAATATAGTGCAGTCTTCCAGGTGAAACATCAAGCAATATCTTTTCCTCAGCTGGTGGTTTTGCAACAGTTATGTTCTTTTCTTCAAGAAGGGCCTCTCTTTCCTCAGGCGGAACAAGCAGAAGATAAAAAACTATCAACAACGCTACAACAGCTATTAGAATGGCAGCACCTACAGCTCCCTGCCCTTTTTTCTTCTCTTTCCAAAACATCTATCAGCTATGAAGAATTTATATATATAAATGTTTTTCCAAAGCAAACTCCCAGCAATCCAAAACTCTATTTTTTCGTATTTTTCAAAATAATTTACGAAATATTTTTATATCATTTGTTATAAAATTATAACATATGCTACAAAATTATAACAGATATAAAATACTCCAAGAATTTTTTGATTTTCCAACGCGTGGGTTTCTTATAAGAGAATTATCAAGAAGAA
Organism: uncultured Methanosarcinales archaeon; assembly: GCA_964519225.1. Classification (GTDB taxonomy): domain Archaea; phylum Nanobdellota; class Nanobdellia; order Woesearchaeales; family B54-G15; genus B54-G15. The sequence goes on from CAZFJK010000001.1 coordinate 11,681, forward strand.
CAAAAATTGCTCAGCCTTCAGTTATCAATCATCTTAAAGCGTTGCTCAAGGAAAAATTAATTCGTAAGGAAAGGGCGCAGCCATATCCATTGTTCAAAGCAAACAGAGAAAATGAACTGTTCAAAACACTTAAAGTGTTCAACCTAGTTCTAAGAATAAAGAGTTCTGGACTGCTCGATTACATCGCTGATGCGACCTTCCCAAACGTCATAGTGCTCTTTGGCTCTTGTGCACGAGGCGAAGACATCGAAAGCAGCGACATCGATCTCTTTATTCAAGCCAGAGAAAAAAAGCTGAACCTTTCAAAATATGGGAAACTGCTCAACAGAAAAATCTCTCCATTCTTCAAAGAAGACTTTTCAAAATTAAGCAACGAGCTAAAAAACAACATCATCAACGGAATCATTTTAAAAGGATATCTGAAAGTGTTTTGAAATGGAATTGATTAAAATAACTCCAGACAAAGAACGTGCACAAAGCATACTTAAAATGATTAGCTTGTTAGAGGAGAGGATAGAACTGCAAAACAAAGAAAGAATGACTCCTTTAATTCTCTCAGACTATTACGAAATTATAAAAGAACTGTTAACCGCGCTACTGCTACTTGACGGATATAAAACACTCAGTCACAAAGATCTAATCGACTACATAGCCCAAAACTACAAAGAGTTCACAAATCATGAGATATCTCTTCTTCATGACTTAAGGATCGCACGAAATCGGATAGTCTACGAAGGTTTATTTGTGGATCCTTCTTATCTTAATAGAAATGAACATTTCATAAAAATCATAATAAGAAAGTTGAAAACTCTGGTTAGAAAAAAATCAGCACAAAAATGAAAATAATATCAAAAAATCTAAAGAAAGGCGTAAAGCTCAAGATAGAATCACGAAATGACCTCTGGCATCTAGCAAACATAATAGCGCCGGGCGACATTGTCAGTGCAAAAACAACAAGAAAAATAAAACTCGGTTCTGAGGAAAAAGCAACAGCTGTCAGAAAAACTTTTTTCTTAAAGCTTAAAGTCGAAGCTGTTTCTTTCGAAGGCGACGTCCTTCGCTTAAAAGGCATTATAGTTGAAGCACCAGAGGAAATTCCGAAAGGAGCACACCATTCTTTCAACTTAGCAATCAATGACACATTAACAATAGAAAAGGAAAAATGGCTCAGCTTTCAACTAAAAAGGCTTGATGAAGCGTCAGAAAAAAAACAACTTCCGATATTAATCTGCGTTCATGATAGGGAAAAAGCAATTTTCGCAATAACAAAACAAAAAGGTGTTGAAGTGATAGCAACAATAAAAGGCACAGTACCAAAGAAAGGAGTAGACGAAAAACCAAAAGAAGACTTCTTCAAAAGAATTGTAACTGAACTTCAATCGTTGGCAAAAAAGTACAACATAAGCGATATCGTCGTTGCAAGTCCGGCATTCTGGCGCGAGGAAACAGCCAAGAGAATGCCAAAGGCATTAAAAGAAAAGGTTGTTTTTACATCATGCTCATCAGTAACAAAAAGAGCGCTAAACGAAGTTCTTAAAAGAGAAGAACTCGCAGCGATATTCGAAAGAAACAGATTGGCGCGTGAAATCAAAGCTGTTGAAATGCTGCTAGAGGAAATAGCAAAAGATCGTTTCTATGCCTATGGAATAAAAGAAGTCGAACAAGCAGCTTCTGCTGGTGCCGTTTCATTGCTTCTTGTCACAGATAACCTAATAAAGAAATTGCAAGAAGAAAACCGCTATCTTCACCTCGAAAAAATCATGCATGATGTTGAGCTTGCAAAAGGAAACATCATGATAGTAGCATCAGATAATGAACCAGGAAAAACTTTAGACAGCCTCGGTGGAATAGGTGCAATACTTCGCTTTAAGATTTCTTAACCAGGCTTGCCATAGCCCTCGCTGCTCTTCTTGGATCAGAATAATTAGGAACATTATTCGCTTCAAGCAGATGTATTGCTCTTCGTGTAAAGTATGTTCCCATAAAACAACATACAATAGGTTTTTTCGGAAATCTTTTCCTAGCTTCTATAACAATTCTTGCATCGTCTTCGCTTCTCGTCATAGTCTGTAACGTCTGAATCACAATCAATCCTTTTATATAGTCCTCTTCAAGCAGAGTGTTTATCGCAACCTCGTACCTTTCTGGCAGAGCATCTCCAATTATATCTAAAGGATTTCTTTTGCTAAAAGCAGGATGCATAACCTTGCTTTTCTCTAGTTTCTTTATCGTTGATTTCTTTAACTCAACCAGATTTACACCAAGTTCTTCGCAATAATCAGCGCAAAGAACACCGGCTCCGCCGCCATTCGTAACTATTGCAATGGCATTTTCGCATTTATGCAGCATTGCATTTGCTTTAGCAACATCAAATAGTTCCTCAACAGAATCAACAACCTCAATGCCAGCTTGTTTAAATGCAGTCAAATAAACATCATAGCTGCTTACCATTCTTCCTGTATGCGATAATGCTGCTTGTTCTCCTGCTTTGCCCCTGCCAGCTTTAAGCACAATTACTGGCTTTTTCTTTACAGCTTCTTTACAGCATTCAATAAATCTTTTTCCATCCCTTACATTTTCAAGATAAACTGCTATAGCTTTTGTCTCTTCATCATCAGCAAAATATTCAATAAAGTCACTCACATCAAGCATGGCAGCATTTCCAACACTAACTATAGCTGAAAATCCATAGCGCTCCTGGACAGCCCAATCAATAACGCTGTCAGCTAATGCACCGCTCTGCGTTATAAAAGCTACCTTTCCAGCCGGGGGCATTGTGGGTGCAAAACTTGCATTCAACCCTTTTGTCGGCCTTATCACGCCTAAACAATTTGGTCCGAGCAGAGGAATTCCTGCTTTTTTAAGCACTTTTAAAACCTCAGCCTCAAGCCGTTTTCCTTTTTCGCCTGTTTCACTGAAACCTGCAGAGATTATAATCACAGCACCAACCTTTTTCTTCACGCATTCCTTTACAACCTGCAGAACGACATTTGCCGGCACAACAATAATAGCAAGATCAATCTCATCGTCTATCTCAAGAATACTCTTATAGCATCTTAAACCAAGAATATTTGCAGCAAAAGGATTTACTGGATAAATCTTTCCTTTAAACGGCGAACAGAAAGGAGCAAGAAAATAGCATCCCTTTACCAGATTTTTCAAAACACCGTAGCCGACTTTTTCAGGTTCCCTGCTTGCACCAATTACAGCCACGCTCTTTGGATTTAACAACCTATCAAGTTTCATCTTTTCTCAACCATCCTTATATCAACACAATATGCTTTTTTTTCATCAACAATAACAGGATTCAGATCAACTTCGTCAAGCTTTTCATTCTCAACAGCATAGTTTCCAAGTCTAACTAATATATTTGCCAATGCATCAAAATTGACTTTTGGCATCCCTCTGTAACCAGTCAACAGCTTATAACCTTTAATCTCTTTCATCATCTCAAGCGCTTCTTCTTTTTTAATAGGAGCTATCCTCAATGACTTATCTTGTAGAACCTCAGCAAAAATTCCGCCAATGCCGAAAAGCAAGACAGGTCCGAACGTAGCATCTCTTTTCATTCCAATAATAACCTCAACACCTTCGCATTTCTCTTGAATCAAGACACCTTCAATCTTTGCTTTTCTTCGCTTTCTTTTTGCTAACTTTACCAGTTCATCAAATGTCTTTCCAACAATCTCAGCATCAGCTTCCACTGTCTTAACCAAACCGAATTCACTCTTATGCAGAAAATCAGGCGATATAAGCTTCATTACAACAAAAGAAGCGCCTCTTAGCTTTTTCAAACCCTCAACTGCTTGCTTCTTATTCTTCGCAAAAATCTGCTTCGGCGCTGGCAGCCTAACTTTTTCAATAAATTGCTCAATCTTCTTAAAATCCATTTAAATCTTAGAAACAGAAAAACCTTTCATTAAAATTATTTTTGGAAAGATTTTTAAATAAATTTAAGTCCCTCCTGCTAAGGAGTAAAACGATAAAAATGAGCCTGCTTGAAGATATAATGAATCAGCTTGGATGTAAAAAAAGAATTTTCAAAAACAGATTATGGCGCGCAGCAAAAATAGCGCATGAAACAAACAGAGAAACGTGTTTCGCAGCCTACAGCCAGAATAACAGCATAGAAATCACAAAAGTTTCACTTGAAGGCGCTTTTTCAACAGCACCTGAAGGAAGAGAGCATTTCGAAGAAGGAAAAGGATTTCATTATGACTTGCTTCTCGATGATAGGATAGTGCTTGTACATGTTCATCCTGGTTGCGAAGATTTAGCAAGATTTCCTTCACCAAGCGATCTCTATCTTGTCTCATACGTTCCTGAAATAATAGCTTACTTTGATGGAAAATCAATACATATGGTAGTTGTAGCAAAGCATGCCTTTCCTTTCTCAGCAGAACAAGAAAAAAGTCTTTCTTTTGAATCGCAAAACGAACTAGAAAAAGAAATAATAAAGCAATATTGGAACAAACTCCCAAAAAACTCTTTAGAATCGTTTGTAAGAGAACTGAACCAAATTGAAAATCCTGACGGAGAGCAGATATTCTGTGCCGAATACTGGATTATATCACATAGGAACAACAAAGCCCTTTACAGAAGAATAGTATAAAACGCAGAACAGATAAAGTTAAATAATCCAGAAAGAAAAAATTCTTATGCAATTCAAGTTTGCTCATCTTGCTGATTGTCACATCGGATGTTGGCGCGATCCAAAGCTTAGAGAAGCAACCATCGAAGCATTCAAAACAGCTGTTGAAAAATGTATATCAACTAATGTCGACTTTATACTAATAAGCGGAGACCTATTCAACACATCGCTTCCATCTATTGATGAACTTTCTGCTGTAGTTAAAGAACTGAAAAAACTCGAAGCAAAGAACATACCGGTTTACTCTATTCCAGGATCGCATGATTATTCTCCAAGCGGAAAAACAATGCTCGCTGTTCTCGAATCTGCAAAACTCATCACCTTGGTTTCCAAGGCAGATGCAGGGCATACGAACAGAATACGTTTGCTTTTCACAACAGACAAAAAAACAGGCGTAAAAATTACAGGAATGCTTGGGAAAAAAGGCGGACTAGAATCAGAATACTATAAAATTCTCGATAAAGAAGCACTCGCATCAGAACCGGGCTTTAAGATTTTTATGTTTCATTCGGCTATAACAGAATTCAAACCAAAAAGCCTTGCAGAAATGCCATCCATACCATTATCGCTCCTGCCAGAAGGCTTCAATTATTATGCCGGCGGACACGTTCACGAAAGATTTCAGCATAATAACATAGTCTTTCCTGGTCCGCTGTTTCCTGCGAACTTTAAAGAATTCGAATCCCTCCACCACGGCGGCTTCTGCATTGTCAGCGTTGATAACAATAAAATAGCAGAGATTAAATTCGAACCGATCCGATTATTTCCGCATGTCGGCATAATGCTAAACGTAGATGGAAAAACACCATTACAAGTAAAAGAAGCATTACTCGAAGAACTCAAGCAAAAAGATCTACTAAATGCCGTCGTTACAATAAGGGTCGAAGGAAAATTATCTCATGGAAAGCCTTCTGATATACAGTTCAATGAAATATTTGACTGTGCATATGAAAAAGGAGCTTTTTTTGTTATGAAAAATGCTTCAAAACTTCACGGAGAGCTATTCAAAGAAGTAAAGATAACAGCAAAATCAACCGAAGAAATAGAAGAAAAGCTAATTAATGAGCATCTTCAACAAATAAAGATAGGCCTATCAAAAGAACAGGAAAAAAATCTCATAAAAGAACTGATCTCAGCTCTTGACATAGAAAAAGAAGAAGGCGAAACAACGACCACATTCGAAGAAAGACTAAAACAAAATTTTGAAAAGATACTCGAAAAGTATCTCAAAGAAATTAAACCATAAAAAAATGAAATATCCAAAAGAAGTTATTGCAATAGGCAGTTCTGGAAAACAAGAAGCGCGTGTATTAATCGAGCAGGGCAAATACATCCGCTACACCTATCTTGATCCAAAAACAGGAAAGCCAATAGCAAAAGGAAAAGAATCTATCTGGCTGAAAAGTAAAGAAGGCAGGATCGAACATCTGTTCTTTATTCCATTAAAGAAAGGAAAAGGAAAAGCACTCGTCATAAGAAAAGAAGAATCCCCAAAGGGAAGAAAAATTTGGGATGATAAGAAAAAGAAAGCAATAAATTTATTTTGATTTCAGAGCAAGTCCCACACAGTCCAAAATAAAAATTTTAAAAATTCATAAAGTTGCTCAGACTGAATTTTTATCACAATCGGAAGATTACTCAGAAGGAACAGATAAATAATATCTTTGAAAAGTACAATTTGAGTTCGTTTTATTCTAGGAACTTTTTTTCGTTTGATATATTTTATCCATGTGGGTGGCTTTTCTTTATGTCGTTTTGCTCGCGTGCAAAATAACAAACCAAAAAAAGGAAGTGATCGCTTTTTTCGCATAAGTTTAATTCGATCAAAAAAATTGGGATAAAATTTTTCAAAAACATATTCATAACCGAAACACAAGATAGGAGTACGTTCTTTTGAATGAACAATGTTTAATAGAATTTCTTTTATCGTTTCTTTACCAGATAAAATTTCAACGTTTGCAATAGGAGTATGCTTGCTGCTCTTCATTAAAGTACGTAAAGAAGATTCAAGCTCGAATCTAAGTTGTTTAAGTTCTTTTACACGCCCATTAATCAAACGAATAAAGGAACTAGTAGGAGCAGGCAGATAATATGTAGTCCTCTTACTTTTTTGAGCTTGTACTAGTTTTTTATCCGAAAGGCGATTTAGTATTGTATAAAGGTTGGATCGATTTAATCCAGTATATTTGGAAATTTTATTTACAGTTGCAGGACCATGTGTAAGTAGAAATAAGCAGGCAGAAATTTCACCTTCAGATAACCCTATCTTTCTTAAAATCTCTTTCAAAAATTTCATGTTGTTATGTTGCCAAACAACAAAACTTTATAAAGATTATCCCAAAATTAGAAAATATGAATAAATTGTTTTTTTATAGCTTAGAACGGAACACAAGTAAATACCAACTCAAATTCTTAGCCACGAAATATAAAATCTCACTAAAATATATGTATTTAGCTAGCTAGAGACCTTATGGCTTCCACCTTACCATTGTTCTTGGAAAAGGAATAGCATCTCTAATATGCTTTAGCTTACATATCCAACTTATTAATCGTTCAACACCCAAACCAAAACCGCTATGAGGAACACTTCCATAGCGTCTCGTATCTAAATACCATTCGTAAAGCTCAGGTTTTTCACCTTGAGCTATCAATCTTTTCTTCAACTTTTCAATATCGGTTTCTCTTTCACTTCCTCCAATAACCTCGCCATAGCCTTCAGGAGCAAGCAAATCAGTAGCTAAAACATATCTGGGATCCTTATCCCATTCCTTCATATAAAAAGCTTTTATATCCTTTGGATAATGCGTCACAAAAATAGGGACATCAAATAACTCAGTAAGTTTCCTTTCCTCTATTGTTCTTAAATCCTTTCCCCAAGGAACTGGATAATTCGCTTTTTCTTTAAGTAATTTTAGAGCCTCATCATAGGTTATTCTTGCAAAGGGCTTCTCAACAGCATTCTTCAGCATTTTCACATCTCTTTTCAATTCATCAAGCTCTTTTTTATTCTCCTTTAGAACTTTACCAAGAACATATTTAACCATGCCTTCAGCTAGATCAAGCATTTCATCAAAGCACATCCATGCAACCTCGGTTTCTGCATGCCAATACTCAGTTAAATGTCTTGACGTTTTACTTTTCTCTGCCCTAAAACTAGGAGCTATACAGTATATTTTCTCTAAGCTAAAAATACCGGCTTCTGCATATAGCTGCCAGCTCTGACTTAAATAAATCGGTTTACCGAAATAATCGCACTTGAATAAAGTTGCACCGCCCTCGCACGCAACAGGTGTAAAAATCGGCGAATGAAATTCAAAGAACCCATTTTTCCTAAAGAATTCATGAATCGCCCCAAAAACAGTACTTCTAATCTTCAAAATATTTGTCATATATCTGCTTCTTAGCCAAAGATGCCGAACATCAAGCAAAAATTCCTCGCTTTTATCCTTAGTAATAGGAAATCTCTCAGCCTTATGAATAAGTTTTAAATTCTCAACTTTCAATTCATAACCTGTAGGTGCTCTTGGCTCTCTAGCAATTTTTCCGCTTAATTGAAGACTGCTCTCAACAGTAACTTCCTCAGCTTCTTTCCAAACAGATTCAGCTACTTTTGCTCTTTCTACAACACATTGCATTATTCCGCTATAGTCCCGCAGAACAATAAAGATGAACTCGTTGCTTCCTCTAACTCTATAAGCCCATCCTCTCAAAGAAACCCTTTCACCAGTCTTCTTTTCAGCTTCTTGTATGCTTATAAATTCCATATCATGGGAAAAAACAGATATATTTAAAAAATTAATCTTTAGTAAAACGCCAGAGAAATTCGAACATTTTTTAAATAATAATTCTACCAAATCAACGATGGAAATAATTATTCTAGGCTCTGCTGGATGTACTACAATTCCGCGGCCTACATGTCAATGTAAAGTTTGCAAAGAAGCTAGAGAAAAAGGAATCCCATACTCACGCTCTGGACCATCTATTTTCTTGAAAGAAATAAATGCGATTTTTGATACACCAGAAGAAATCAAGAACCAGCTAAATCGAGAAAACGTACTAAAGATAGATAATATTTTCTACACGCATTGGCACCCAGATCACACATTAGGACTTAGAGTTATCGAAGAAATAAATCTTTATTGGCTAGCCGAATATATAGAGAATAAAAAACCTTTAAAGAAAATAAACATATATACTCTCTCTGAGATTATGGAAGATCTACTTGCAATTAAAAACAAGTTCAGCTCCTACCTGGAATATTATAAGAAGAAAGAACTTATAAACTTGATCGAACTAAAAAACAAGCAAAGCATCATTATAAAGGAAATCAAAATTACACCTATACTAGTAAAACCAACACCATTGGAAAATTCGACGGTTTATGTCCTTGAACATAATGATAAAAAATTAATTTATGCTCCATGTGACGTAAAGCCATTTCCAAAAAATAAACTTCTGAAAAACGCAGAAATCCTAATAACCGGAGGAATTCCAGACGAACCGTTGAAAGATAACTATTTTATTCCAGAAGGAAATCCGCTGAAAGCAGAACTCTATTCAATCAAAGAACTGATAAGAATTAAAGAAGAGTTGAAAATCAGAAAATTAATTATAACACACATCGAAGAAGAATGGGGAAAAAGTTTTGATGACTACAAAAAGCTAGAACAGAAATATGAAAAACACAATATTAAGTTTGCCTTCGATGGGATGAAAATAAAACTATAAATCACACATCAACAACACACTTCGCATAAAACAATCCATCTTTCTCTTCAATCTTTAATTGACTATAAGTTGCAGCTTTTACTTCAGTTTTAACTTTGTGCTTCTCCACATCAAGTTTTTCACCACAAGCATAACCTTTCAGATAATGCTCGCTTAATTCAACAATCTCAAACTCAGAAAAAACCATATTTTGCATATCTGCTTCAGCAAGCAAACTGTTCAACCATTCTATGAATAACTCATCAATATTATCAGCACTGCATTCGACCTCAACTTTTTCCTTACACTCAACCTTTTCTATATCAACCTCAACATTGAACATGGCTTTAGCAGCTTCTTCAAAAGCCTCTTCTAGTGTTTTGCCAATGCCAACTACACCAACATCTGCTTCATGTTCAAAATATTCAAATGGCATTTTACCAATCAACTATTTGAACTGTCGGTTTATCTTCAGATTCGTCGCTTTTCCTGTCGCTCAATGAACTAGAATCACTTGAACTCGAACCGAATATAGCACCAAAAGCATCACCTACACTACTTGATATCTCGCTTGTTTGCATTCTATCACCTTGTCTGCTTCTAATCAATGCAGAAAGTAACTCAATCACCCTCTGCAATTCCTCAACACTATCTTCTTTTGTATC
>CAZFJK010000001.1:21803-79622 GCA_964519225.1 uncultured Methanosarcinales archaeon
TAATTCACTGCTCCGATTTTATGCGCAAACCATTCCAGACCTGAAGCAGGAAAATACTCTTCTGCCTTCCCCCTAAAGCCGACCATGGCAAGAACATAGCCTTGCTCAGCACCTTTCCTAACAAACTCAATCACATCTCTCATACACGCTTATACTTTCTTTGGCATTTTTAAAATTAATGTTCGAAAATTGGAAAGCTCTGCTATATCCTTTAATAGCTTTAAGTATGTTTTTTATTTTCGAAGTCATTCCACCGTCGGACGAGAAAAATTTCAGCGACGCAAGAGGAGCGAAAAAAAACATAGGTTTATTTATGAAATCATTTAGAGAACCGTTTTCTGTAAGTAAAAATGGGGCTGCCCGGATTTGAACCGGGGTCTCCGCCTCCCGAAGGCGAAAGGCTAGGCCAAGCTACCCCACAGCCCCATAAAACAAAGAGAAGCATTCAATAATAAGGTTTTCTATACGTTGCGTCGGTTTTAAATCGGTTAATGATAGCCTGTCTCGCCTTCTTCAATAAAACATTTACCGCAGCAACAGCGTCCCATCTCGCTGCTTCATAGATCTTATCAACAACTATCGGCCTTCCAGGAAAATCAATCATCAATCTAATGCTATACTTTTCCCTGCCACCCTTCTCATATTTTTTAAAATGCAAATGGATGTCAGCAACCTGTCCAAGCTCCCTTTCAAGCTCAATATAATGCTGATAAAGCAGTTCCTTTATCCTTTTCTGATCATCTGGATGGACGACATCAAAGCCTTTAAAGAAAACATTCTTTATTTTGAACATTGCCTTATCCTTCTTTTTCTTTGCCATCAAAAACCGTTTTAACAAAAACCTATAAATAATTTTTGATTAATCTCAAAGCTTGAGTCTAACAACCGCTTGATCCTTGATCCTTAACAAGCATGGCAAAGACATCTGTTAAAGCCTTAATAGCTTCTTGAAATTCTTTTGCAGAAGCTGCGTAGCTTTTCTCATCTTTATCAGCCTCACTAATCCACTCCTCTAACTTCAAAAACTTTCTCTGCATATTGAATCTTTTCTAAATATCTCTCTTTTCGCTTCTTATCTAATTGCATATAAAGTTTCCAAACAATGGACAGATTTAAATGTTTCCAGCAAATAGTTTTTAAAGAAGTCCTTATTCCATTTCTTATGCTTATCGCTGGCATAGACGATGCAGGAAGAGGTCCTGTCATAGGACCGATGGTTATTGCATTCGCTGCTACAGAAGAAACAAAACTAAAAGACCTGAAAAAACTCGGCGTTAAAGATTCAAAATTGCTTTCCAAAAAGCAAAGAGAAACGCTATTCAAAAAAATAAAACAGATCGCAAAAACAGATTTCGTTTTAATACATCCAAAAGAAATCGACCGCTATCTCTCAACACCAGGAACAAACATAAACATGCTCGAGGCAGAAAAGATGGCTTTCCTAATCAGCAAAATCAAACCGGATAAAGCAATAATCGATTGTCCAAGTCCAAACACGAAAAAATTTAAAGAACTAATTGAAAGATTAATCAATACCAAATGCATAATCATAACAGAACATAAAGCAGATTTGCGCTTTCCGATTGTCAGCGCAGCATCAATCATCGCAAAAGTTATTAGAGACGACGAAATCGATAAAATAAAAAAAGAAATCGGTTATGATTTTGGAAGCGGCTATTCCAGTGATCCAAGAACAGTTAAGTTCCTTAAAGAATACTGGCGAACGCATCCGGACATATTTAGAAAAGAATGGATATCATACAAAATGGTAAAAGAAAAAGCTTCACAACCAACGTTGAGCAAATTCTTTGAAGAAAATGACTAGAATAAACAAAATCTTAATCCACGGATTCAAAAGTTTCGCGCACAAAACAGAAATCCTATTCGACAAAGACTTCAATGCTGTAATCGGACCAAACGGCTCTGGCAAAAGCAATATTAGCGATGCGGTATGCTTCGTTCTTGGAAAACTCAGCTCAAAATCACTACGCGTAGAAAAAGCAGCAAACCTAATCTACAACGGCGGAAAAACAAGAAAGCCAATGCAGCAGGCAGAAGTAAGCATATATTTTGATAATAGCAAAAAAATATTCCCATACAAAGATGATGAAATAAAGATAACAAGAATAATCAAACAAAATGGTCAATCGGTATACAAAATAAATGACAAAAGAGTTACGCGAAATCAAATTCTTGATCTTCTCTCAATAGCGAAGATAGACCCAGAAGGATATAACATCATTCTTCAAGGCGATATCGCGAAATTCACAGAGATGAAACCAGAGGATAGACGAAGAATTATCGAAGAGATAAGCGGCATAGCAGTATATGAAGACAAAAAACAAAAAGCAATGTCCGAGTTGGCGAAAGTCGATGAAAAGCTTAAGGAAGCTGAAATAATCCTAACAGAAAGACGCGCCCACTTAAATGAGCTCAAACGCGACAGGGACCAAGCATTGCGCTTTAAACAGATAGAAGAAAAACTCAAATCAGCAAAAGCAACACTAGTCCACCTAAGACTTGAAGCAAAGAAAAAAGAACTCGAAAAAATAAACAAGCGGATCGAAGAAGAAAATCAAAAACTGCAAAAAATTCAAGATAAAATCACGTCAATAAAAAAAGAAATCGAACAAAATCAAGAGAAGATAAACTCAATAAACAAAGAAATCGAACAAAAAGGTGAAAAAGAACAAATCAATTTGCATAAGCAACTTGAACAACTCAAAATCACAATCACAAAGAAAAAAGAAAAGATTACCTATTACAAGAATCAACTCCTTTCCATTGAAAGAAGAAGAGAAAGTCTGAAAAAGGAACAGAAAAGCTATGAGGAACAAATAAAAAAACTTACCGAAGAGCGCGATTCATTGCTTAATGAAAGGAAAAAAATCGTATCAGAACATTCAGGTATAAAAAACAAACTCCAAGCATTGAAACGGAAGCACGGACTCGACGCCACATCAAACATCGAAGAAAAGCTAACTGCAATAGACAAAGAACTCGATCAACTCATCCAGCAGGTGCAATCACTGAGGGAAAAGCAGCAAGACCTTATCAGAAAAAAAGATGCTATTCAATTCCAGATAAATAGTATCGATGAAAAAATCGAAAAAGTAAAGAAAGTAGAAAAAGAAAACGAAGAACAAATAAAGGAATTAAAACATCTAAAAGCAACCCTTTCAACTCTAACAAAAGAACTCAATACTTGTATTGAACGTGATTCCTTCTTGGCGAGAAAACTAACTCAACTCAACAACCAGCTTCAAGCAAAACAAACAGAACTTGCTAAGCTCAGGGCAAAGGCGGTAGAGCTGAGAGAGACAACAATAAGCAATATAGCAATAGAAAAAATCCTAAAACAAAAAGAAAAAATAAGAGGAATTCATGGAATACTAACAGAACTCGGCTCTGTCGATGAACGCTATGCCTTAGCGCTTGAAATCGCAGCAGGACCAAGAGCAAAAAGTATAGTAGTTGAAACAGACAAAGTTGCAGCTGACTGTATCAAATTCTTGAAAAAAAACAAATATGGGGTTGCTACTTTTATTCCACTCAATAAAATAAAAGGGAAGCAAATCCCGCAAGGCGTAAAAAAAGAAAAGGGCGTCATCGGTCGTGCAATCGATCTCATAGACTTTGACCCAAAATACAAAAAGGCATTCAGTTACGTATTTGGCGATACGCTTGTCGTTCTCAATATCGATACAGCCAGAAAAATTGGCATCGGAAAGATAAGAATGGTTACTCTTGATGGTGACCTCTGCGAAATCAGTGGCGTTATGCAAGGCGGCAGCAGAAAAAAAGGAAAAGGACTGTTTGCAGCATCAGAACTGAAGAAGAAAATCAGCACCGCAGAAGAAGAGATCGCATCCATCGAACAGGAAAAAAACGATCTTGAACGTGCGCGAAGTCTCAATGAAGAAAAAATATCAAATTTACGCAAGAAAATCTCAGAGCAGGAGGCTGCAATAATAAAGCTTGAAAGAACGCTCCATCTCGAATCCGAAGACCTTAATGCTTCGCTCGAACTGAAAGAAAAGCTAAGAAAAGATGAAAGCGAATTGCAAAACCAAATCACAGCAATACAGGAAGAAATAACAACCATCACAAAGAGGATAGCGGCACTAAAATCAGAAAAAAATCAGTTAAGAGAAAAACTTGCTGAGATTAGGTCCCCAACCCTGATAGCAACGATTAGCACATTTGAAGAACAGGAAAGGAAACTGAATGAAGAATTGCTTAAGATTAATAACAAAATAAATAACACTGAAAGCAAAATAAACGATATCCTGATACCAGAAAGCAAAAAAATCCAGAAAATCTTGTTGCAGCAAGAGAAAGAAGAAAAGGCGATAAAAGAAAAAATAAAAGAGTTAACAAACGCAATTAAAAAAGGAACAGAAGAAATAAAAGAAAAAGAAAAATCGATTAAACGCTTCTATTCTTCATATAGAAGCCTCTTCGCAGAAAGAGACAAACTCAGCGACCAACTTCAGAAACTCGAAAATAAAATTGAAGTCGAACGCGAAAAGGCAAAGCAAATCGAGATAAAACTCAATGAAATAAAACTAAAAAGAGCAGAAATGAACGCGTCGATTGCTGGCATTGAAAAGGAGTTTGAAGAATACAAAGGTGTTCCTATTTTAAGCGAACGGTCGCTTGACGTCTTAAAACAGAAAATCAGCTCCTATGAAAAAGAACTCGCATCCATTGGAACAATTAACATGAGAGCTCTAGAAATATACGAACAAGTCGAACAGGAATTCAACCGCTTAATAGAAAAGAAAACAAAGCTCCTTCAAGAAAGGGAGGAGGTTCTTAAAATAATGGAAGAAATAGAGTCAAAAAAGAAAAGTAAATTTATGAAAACATTTGCCACGCTTAACAAGCAATTTAAGCGCATCTTCTCTGAACTTGCAACAAAGGGCGAAGCAAGCCTTGTTCTTGAAAACCAAGAAAATCCATTCGATGCTGGTGTCGATATAAAAGTCAGAATCACAGGAAGCAGATTTCTCGATATCAGATCTCTCTCAGGCGGTGAAAAGACCTTGACAGCGTTAGCATTCATATTTGCAATCCAAGAATATGAGCCTCATTCATTTTATCTTTTTGATGAAGTAGATGCTGCTCTCGACAAACGCAACAGCGAACTTCTTGCAAAACTTATAAGAAAATACTCAAAAAACGCCCAGTATATTGTAATAACCCACAACGACTCGATCATTTCTGAAGCAGATAATCTGTTTGGGGTAAGTATGAATGAAGAAGGAATGAGCAAGGTTGTAAGCTTACGCTTGTAAAACCTCAATTAATCGACTAACAGTGCTCTTAAAATCAAATTTCCTTGCTGTTCTAGTTCCTTTTCTACTAAACTCTTTTCTAAGGCCATCGTTATTTGCAAGATTTAACAAACGTTCATAAAGAATAAAATAGTTTCTTCTCGGAAAGAAAAATCCATTCTCACCATTAACTAAATATTCTGGAATAGCACCGACTCTTGTTGCTACAACAGCACATCCGCATGCCATTGCCTCAACAGTCGCTAAACTCATTGTTTCAGTTAAACTCGGCATAACAAACAAATCCATTGCTTTTAAGTAAGGAACAACATCGTCAACAACACCAAAATAATAAATTCCTTCTTTTTCCCTTTTCTTAAAATAGCGCTCAAATCTTTTAAGCATCGGTCCCACAAGGACAAGATTGCAACCGACTTTTCGTTTCAGCAGTTCAACTCCTTTCAGCAAAGTTAAAGGGTCCTTTTCACAGCTTATCCTTCCACAATACCCTATTGTTAGTTTATCATCTAAGCCTATTTCTGCCTTTGCACGTTCTCTGCCTAAAGGATTAAATCTTTCTAAATCAACACCCAAAGGAACAACATCCGCTGGCTTGTAAATACCAATGCTTTTTAGCTTATCAACACCCCCTTTGTAAGAAATAAGAAGCTGAGTACTCTTATTATAACAGCGCTTTTCAATAAACTTTACCGCTCTTCCTAAAATGCTTCCTGCAAAGCCAAAATTGTATTTCGCAACCTCCCATCCAAACGAATGAACATATGAAATGACTTTTTTCTTCAAAGCATGTCCAGCAAGCAAAGCACTAATGCCAAGAGAAGCAACAGTTTGGTTGAAAACAACATCAGCATTCCTCATCTCTTGCTTCATAACCCAATACCCAAAATGTGGAGCAAAATAATCTGCACCTTTAATATGCTTAAAAACCCTTATCTTTCGTGCGATTTCATCAAACTTGGTTATTCCAAGACTAGGAACAACAAGCCTGACATCAATACCTCGCTTTATCAATTCCGGAATTAGCATTGATAAAAATACACTTACGCCGTCCTTCTTTGGCAAAAACGTGTCCGAAGTAATAAGTACTTTCATTTTTCTTTGTAAAACATTTCAGCAAACCTTACGCCACTATGAAGCCCATTCAAAAAAGCACTCAAAAAAATTTTAGTAATAAACATTAAATAAACAATCCATTGACTTCTAAACATCTTTAACGCCTTTAACTTCAAGCGAAAAGTATCGCTAACATCAACATAAAGTTTCGGCAAATTTCTATGCTTGAATCTAAACAGCGTCCATATATCAAAGGAGTATAAATCAGATTTGATTCTGCTTCTCCTTAATCCTTTAACAACAGCATCATGTACAGCTCTATGATCAGGATGAGAATCGTTTATTGAATGAACAAAAATCTTACATGGTTTTTTTTCCTTGATTAGCTTGGTTATTTTCTCAACAATTCGGTATTTTTCTATTTCATCTTTGCATTTCCCATCAGCGAGACCAAAGACATAAGTTCGCCTTAATCCAAGCAGCTTGTTTGCATCAACCAGTTCTTTGAATCTGGTTTCAACAGCAACTCCTTTTTTAAGCCATGGAATGCCTGCCTCACCATGAGAAAAAACATAAACATAAACATTATATCCGCATTGCGCATATTTTGCTAGCGTACCACCTGCTCCAATCACGTGATCATCTGAATGTGCTACAAAAACAAGAACGTTCTTTCGCTTTTTCATTTCAAAAATGTATTAAATGCGCCGGCCGGGATTCGAACCCGGATCAACGGCTTGGAAGGCCGCTATCATAGCCATTAGACCACCGGCGCAAACATCTCTAATCCTATGTTACATATTTAAAAATATTTTGACTTAAAATCAATCATACATTTATCTACTCGCATATAGAAATGTTTATATATCCCTTTTCACTTTTCCGTCGAAAGCTCTTCGAAAGTTGTTTGCAGGGATCAATTGACTTCGGTCGATTGAGAACTGCAGCAACTCGAAAGAGAGCTTCTAATTCTCAAATCAATTCTTTAGCCGTAGAGAAAAACTCATCTGGCTTTAGGACAGAAAATCCAGCATAACCATCGATTATTTCAACATGTAAAATCTTATCAGGATTTTCTAAATCAACCTTCTCCTCAATAAGCGAAGCAAGTTCCTTTATTATTTCCTCCCTATGCATTTCAGTATATCTTCTCTTTTCAACCTCCATCATCCATCGCTCACCATGTTTAATTCGCTCTTTCAACTCGAGAACAACCTTTTTCATCTCATCGATGTCGGCCTTACACCATTTATCTATCGGCAACCACTTTACAGAAAAGTTTATTGAAAGAGGATTTGCTTTAAATTCCTCCCGCACTAACTTTATAACCCTTCTTGCATCGAGCTTTGTTTTAACGCCGATTATGCCTCGTGCTTTTGTTTGTTCAACAACAGCTTCAGTATCGCCGAATTTATTAAGCAGGTCTTTAACCTCACCGATAGCGGCAAAACAATTCCAGCCGCAACTTACAAGTAGATTATACTCATACATTTTCTAACTTCTTTAGCGTACTTTCAACCCTTTCTACATCAAAGTCATGTTCGTCGCACAAAAATCTTATTATGGCTTTCCGCTTAATCTTTCTCCACTTTAGCCTATAATCTATTGTTACAGGAATATTCTCAATCAAATAAAATAAATCTTTCCAGTGAAAAGTAAAAGGCCATTTAACATAAGAAAAAACCCTTAACCCATAGCGCTTAACCAGCTTCAATGCTTTTCTCGGCCCAATTCCAGGAACGCCACCAGGATTAAAATCAGTTCCGCTCAAAATGCACAAAGCAATAAATTTTTTCTTATCCAAACCTAAACTCTTTCTGATTTCACGCCATTCATAAAGATAAGGCCCGTACCATACAAAGCCCCCTTTTGGGAGTCTCCTTTTTTTGCTGAAAGTTAAATTCTGAACCAACCTTTTTGCACAAAACATTATAGCGTCAAGGTCCTTGCTTGCAACTGCCCAGACATCACCTCTTGAACACATAAAAGCAGCTTGTGCCTCAGCTTCACTCGGCGCTTGAATTACTGGCAACCCAAGTAAGCGTAATAATCGCTTGCTAGAATCAATAATATATCTTGTCACAGTTTTTGTAATCCTCGGTTTTGCCAAATGATAAAATCTCTTATAGTGTATTCCAACACTTGGAAAAAAGCCATCAAAAACAAAACAAAGTTTTATTCCTTCTGCCATCAGTCTTGTTGTTCTAAAGAACAAGCCATTTAAATGCGAAGTTATCCTACCATGATTATCAGTTAATTTCGGAAGCGTTGTAAGAAACTCATACAGATGAACATATGTATCAACAGCGAGTGTTTTCCCTTTTAGTTCAAGAAAAGAAACATCTCTTCTAGGTAAGATGTTGCCTAATTTTAATCCCATCTTACTCAATAACACACAAATCTTTATATATAAGTTTTTGTTTTCATAACTAACAAGAGATGATAGCAACTTCCTCCTTACGCAGGAACATCAGCAAGTCCTTATTTAAAAATAAAAACAAAAAAGAGGTTGTTTGGGGTGGGAAAATATGATTGTAAAAGATGAGTTTCTAAGTAAACTAAGAAGATTTTTTGGTTTGAACCTATATGAGGTTAAAATCTGGACAGCTTTACTTAGCAGAGGGGTAAGCACTGCTGGTGAGCTTAGTGACATAGCAAATGTACCAAGAAGTAGAAGCTATGATGTTCTTGAAAGCCTAGAAAAAAAAGGTTTTGTTGTAATGAAATTAGGAAAGCCAATAAAGTATATCGCTGTTCCACCAGATGAGGTTGTAGAACGCGTCAAGAAAAACATGCGCGAAGAAGCTGAAAAAAAGATAAAAGCTTTAGACAGCCTAAAAAAAGCTCCTTTGATGCAGGAATTAGATACACTATATAAACAAGGCGTTGAACTTATCGAACCTACAGAACTTAGTGGAAGCCTGCGAGGAAGATCAAATCTTTATAACCATCTTGAACTTGCTCTAAAAAATGCAACAAAAAGTGTTACCTTAATGACAACCAGCCAAGGCTTATTAAGAAAAATCAATGCATTAAAGCCCGTGTTTGAAAAATTAAAGAAAAAGGGCGTTAAGATTAGAATCGCTGCTCCGGTAGCAACATCAAAAGAAACGAAGAATGCAGTAAAAGAGATATCTAAACTAGCAGAAATTAGACACGTGGATGATATAAAAGCAAGATTCTGCGTAGTTGATGGGAAAGAAGTGATACTAATGGTCTTAAATGACAATGAAGTACATCCAACTTATGACATCGGAATATGGATGAAAGCGCCTTTCTTCGCAAAAGCATTAGAAAATCTATTCTCTGTAGCATGGAAAAACAATATGAAACCAATGAAGTAAATCCCAGTAAACCAGCAACCTTTTTAAAAAACAAATTTCTCCTTCTTTTTTATGAAAATAGACCAAATAATTGCTAAATTAACAAAAAACGAATTAATCGTATTACCGCTTATAAAAAAAGAAACGTCTTTTGACGATCTCCTAAAACAAACAGGCCTTAAAGAAGTGGAATTAATGAGGGCCTTACAATGGCTCCAAAACAAAGGCTTAATCACTCTTAAACACACATTGAAAGAACTCGTTTTCCTTGAAACAAATGGCGTCAAATACAAAAAACTCGGACTACCAGAAAGACGTCTGCTCAATGCACTTTTAAAATTTAACCAGCTTTCATTAGACGAAGCTAAAAGAATAGCTTCTCTATCAAAAGACGAACTATCAGCTGCACTTGGCATACTAAAACAAAAAGGAGCCATCACATTATCAGCAGGAAATATCACCATAACAGCGATCGGAAAACAGCTTGCGAAAAAACAATCCTTAGAAGAGAAATTTTTACAATTAGAATTTCCAATAGAAAAAAAAGATCTAAGACCAGAACAACTCCATGCATTAAATAGTCTATCCAAACGAAAGGGTATTGTAAAAATTAAAATTGTTAAGCTGCGCTTTGCTTCACCAACACCAATAGGACTTAAAATAATCAAATCAAAAAAACTCAAACCCGAAGAATTAATCGAAGCATTAACTCCAGACATGCTTATAAAAGGAACATGGAAATCCCATAGATTCAGAGCATACGATGTTGAAATAAATGTCCCTCCTGTTTATCTTGGAAAAAAACAACCATACAGACGTTTTCTCGATGAAGTCAGAGAAAAACTAGTTGCAATGGGCTTTACCGAAATGACAGGCCCAATTGTCGAAACAGATTTCTGGGATATGGATGCTTTGTTCATGCCGCAGTTCCATTCTGCCCGAGACATTCATCAAGCCTACTACATAAAAGAACCAACCCGTGGAAAAATTGATAAAAAATATCTAGAACGAGTTAAGTTAGCGCATGAAAAAGGAGTTCTTGGAAGTAAAGGCTGGCAATACAAATTCGATACAGAAAGAACAAAAAGATTGCTCTTAAGAACCCAGGGCACAGCATGTTCAGCAAGAATGCTCGCATCGCCCCAATTAAAAATTCCGGGAAAGTATTTCGGCATTACTCGTTGCTTTAGGTACGATGTTATTGACGCAACGCACAGCTGTGACTTTTGTCAAACAGAGGGTATTGTAGTTGATGAAAAAGTAAATCTTAGACACCTGTTTGGCTTGCTCAAACAATTCGCAATTACATTTGCAGAAGCAGATAAAATCAAACTTGTTCCAGGATATTTTCCATTCACAGAACCAAGTGTAGAGCTTTTTGCCAAGCATCCAAAACTCGGCTGGCTTGAACTCGGCGGAGCCGGCATATTCAGGCCTGAGGTTGTATATCCTCTCCTTGGAAAATATGTTCCTGTGTTAGCATGGGGGCTCGGCATAGACAGAATTGCAATGTTTAAACTAAATCTAAAAGACATAAGAGATCTATTCACTCACGACCTTCAAATGTTAAGAGAAAAACCATTACCATAAAAATGCCATCAATAACATTTTCAATTCAAGATCTAGAAAAATTGATAGGTAAAAAGCTACCAAAAGAAAAAGAAAAGCTAGCTGATTTACTAAGTCACTGCAAAGCAGAAATAGAATCCATTTCAAATGATCAGATAACGATATCTCTTGCAGATACAAATCTTCCATATCTCTGGAGTGTCGAAGGCATAGCAAGATTACTGAAAGGGGTCCTCTCTGTAGAAACAGGGCTTCCTACTTTCAGAACAGAAAAAAGCAACTATAAAATAATTGTTGATAAAAGTATTACAAGTATCAGACCGTTCATTGCAGGATTTATTGCGAAAGGAAAACCGATTGGGGAGTATCTTCTCCTTCAGCTGATTCAGCTACAGGAAAAGTTCTGCGAATCTTACGGCAGAAAGAGGTCAAAGGTATCAATAGGAATATACCCAAGTAAGAAAATACAATTTCCTGTACATTACAAAGCAGTGCAACCAACAACAATCAGTTTCATCCCTCTTGATTTCACTGAAAAGATTAATCTCAAACAAATCCTGAAAAGGCATCCAAAGGGAAAACAGTACAGTTGGATAATCGAAAAGTTCGATCGTTACCCAATTTTAATGGATGAAAAAAACCAGGTATTATCATTTCCTCCTATAATAAATAGCCAAGAAACAGGAAAGGTCTCTGTTAATGATAGCGAACTGTTCATCGAAGTAACAGGAACTGACGAAAAAGCAGTGAGCCTTGCATGTAACATATTCAGCCAAGCTTTATTCGATAGAGGTTTTAAAATCTATGAAATCGAAGTTATTTACTCAGGACATAAAATCAAATTTCCGATAGCAAAGAGTGAAACAATAAAAATAGATTATAACTATATCAATGAATTGCTTGGGTTACTTCTCAGCAAAAAAGAAATACGTCATTTGCTGAAAGCAATGCGCTTTGGCGTAAAAGATGATAAAGCAATCATTCCTTTCTACAGACAGGACATAATGCATCAGTGCGATCTTGCAGAAGATGTTGCAATAGCTTATGGCTATAACAAAATAAAAACAGCTGATATGACAAGCTATTCAATCGGCAAGCCACTTGAAATCATCCCTTTTATCAATAAAGTAAGGGAATTAGCAATAGGTGCTGGCTACCAAGAGATTTTCTCGCATTTGTTAACAAACAAAGAACTGCTTTACGAAAAAACAAATACTTCAGACTTAGGAACAGTCGAAATAAAAGAATATATGACGAAAACATATTCTGTCGTAAGGACATGGCTTATACCAATTCTACTCGATATGCTTAGCAAAAACAAGCATAGAGATTATCCCCAGCGCATATTCGAAGAGGGTATTGTAACAAGACGAATAAAAGATAGAATAGAAGACAAAAGAAGTATAGCCTTAGCAACATCTCACGCAGAAGCAAACTATACTGAAATAAGACAGATTATTGATTTCATAATGAGAAACTTAGGCGTGAACTACAAAATAGTCGAAACATCCCATTCTGCATTTATTCCAGGAAGGGTAGCTTCCATTTTAGTAAAAGAAAAGTCTATTGGTTTCCTTGGTGAAATCCATCCTTTTGTTTTAGAAAAATTCGAACTCAACATGCCTGTTGCTGCAGCTGAAATAGACCTAACAAAACTGTTTGAGGTGATTTAAATGGGCAGGAAGTCGCTTCGTGAAGAGCCCCTCGACAAACTAAGACAGTTTTTCGAGCATCTAAAACTCGCTTCATCCAATAGAGCCGTTCTCGTCGAAAAACCAGCAATAAAGAGCATGCTCGAAGCAAGAGATGTAAAAAACGTTTTCGTTCTCAAAGAACCCGTCTTTGAACTCGCAGAAGAAATAGCTTCAAAATTCAAAGAATGTATCGTCTTGCTTGATGTCGATAGCAGGGGAGAACAGCTGTACAAAAAAGTTAAGACAGAACTCGAGCGTGCAGGTCTTCGCATAGATCAACGTTTCAGAAATTTCTTGTATCACATCGAAGCAAAAACAGTAGATAGCCTAATCTCGTATGCAGAAAAGTATTTATCCACAGCGCTGCCTAGAAGACGGATCGACTTATGATTCAAAGAAAGATTACTATTCTGGTACTGCGCCTACTTCATAGAAGAAAGAAACCACAATTAATAGACTTTCTCGGAAAAAAAACATTGCTTTGCCCAGGCGTTTTTGATCCAAGAACAATAACCACAAAATTCTTTATTAAAAACATGCAGATAAAACATAAAAGCAAAGTGCTCGACCTAGGAACTGGAACAGGCATTATAGCCATATTTGCTGCAGAAAAAGCAGAGGAAGTCATTGCTGTTGATAAAAGCAAAACAGCAATAAATTGTGCAAAACAAAACGCAAAAATTAACAATATCAACAATATCACTTTCATAAAAAGCGATCTTTTTGAAAAAATAAAAGAAAAATTTGACACCATCCTTTTTCAACCACCTTACATAAAAGGAAAAGCAAAGAAAGAGATTGATCACGCATTTATTGAAAGCAACACAGTAAAAAGATTTTTGCATGAGGCAAGAAAATACCTCAACAAAAAAGGTTATATTATAATGTCCTATTCAACGTTAGGCGAATTAGAAAACATGCTAAAACAAGCAAAAAGATATTATAAAGTAAACCTAATAGCTAAAAAAAGATTCCTCTTTGAAAAAATATTCCTGTTTAAACTAACGCCTCTTCGTTCTAATTTTCTTTCTTAGTCTTTCTTTCTTTAGCACTTCCTCCTCATACTCTTTTGCTAAATCAATCTTACCTTCTTTCCACTTCTTCCAGATAGGGTCAGTTAATTCCTTCCATTTCTTTGAATAGTTATCCAAATGCCGTACTATCTTCTTGTCCTCGACTATTGTTTCAGCACCTGGATGCGTTGGCCTTGCATTGCATTTCTTAACAGCCTTTCTCAAAACATACGGGCAGTCAATTATCATACACGGCCTAAGCAGATTTTCAACATAAGGTCTTTGCTTACTTATCTCCTTGAAAAAAGGAGAAGTTATTGCTTTCAACAAGCTCTTGTTCTTAATATTGTCAACAGCAAAATGAGAAAAAACACACGGCTCAACATCACCATGGCAGTTTATATGTAAATATCCTGTATTACAATCCTTTGCCAATGCTCCAGCCATACATCCGCCAACATAAGGTCCGTCATTCCAAAAATCTCCTATGAATATCGGCCTATTAGCCCTTACCCAATGAACAAACTTCATCAGTCTTAGTCTTTGCTCTGGCGTTGCCATCATATCAACGTTCGGCCTCAGTCCTATCGGAATATATTGAAAATACCACCCAAATAGACATCCTTTATTGATATAAAAATCTATAAACCTCTTACTTGAAAGGATTTCACTGTTATATTTTGTTGGTGTTGCACTAAATCCAAACAGAACGCCTGCATTTCTAAGATTGTCCATCGCCTTCATAACCTTCTTGTAAACGCCTTTTCCTCTCCTTAAATCAGTTTCTCGTTCAAAACCTTCAACGCTAATAGCAGCAGCAACATTCCCAAGCTTAGCAAGCCTTTCAGCATTTTCTTCATTCAATAAAGTTCCATTCGTATAGGTCTGAAAATAGCAATCATTATGCTTTTTAAACATCCTAAACAAGCCTTCCCATACATAGGGCTCACCACCACTTATGGTGTAAAAATAAACTCCAAGCCTCTTTGCTTCTCTTATAATCCTATCAACGGTTTCAAAATCAAGGTCGTGTTCTCGTGTATATTCTCCAGCATAGCATCCTTTGCAACGCAGATTACACCTCATAGTTGGACTGATAACAAGTAAAAAAGGCGGCTTAAAACCGTGTTGCTTAATAAATTTCCACCTCCTTTTGGCTCCGATAAACAAAGCGTTAACAAAAAGATTTTCAGCAAGCTTATTCCTGCTCTTTTTATTCAATTGCGTAAGAATTTTCTTAACCAAATCAACAGAAGGATGTTGACTCTCCCACTTATCCCTAACATGCCTCACTGTCTTCTTGAACCTTTCAGGAACCAATTGCTCAGCCACATGCGTTAATCTTATTATCGTTCTGTCAGAAAGTCTAGGCGTTATCCAAAAAATGCTTTTAATAAATTGTTTTAAGAAAAAATCTTTTATCACCTTCACCACCTCCTAAAAGGATTAAATTTCTTTAGAGTTCTTTTAGCAAGAATAACATTTGACAGCAAGCTTAAAGCACCACCCGCAATCTCGTATTCTCTAACAAGATTGGAAAATCTTTTTCTTTTAGCCCTATCTTTTTCAGCTTTTGCACATCTTTTCAGAATATTAATCAGAGGTTTAACCTCATTTTTAACAAAACTCTTGAACAAACCATCAAGAGCCTCAATAAAAGAAGCATTTACAGTGTATAGATTTTTCCTTTTTCTTTTTCCAACAATAGAAACAAGGCCAAGTTTTACCATCATAGAGAGAGCTGGACTCACCAAGCTTACAGAATGTTTCAATTGCTTCGCTATCTCTTCCTGCGTTAACGCATTTCTCTCAAAAAGCAACAAACCCCAAATCTTTCCTGCACTCTCGCCGATTCCCCAAAGCTTTCCAATCCTTCCAGTTCTTTCTATAAACTCTTTCCTCAATTCATTCATTTCAGTTTTTTCTGAAATTTAAGAATTATTTATAAAGGTTTCGTGTCTATAGAATACTAATAGTGGACAAAGAAAAAAACAAAAAGTAAAAATAAAAGAAACTCAGTCTTTCTGAATTAATTTCCTCAAAATCTTCGCCTTTTGTTCAGCATCTAAGATTTTTTGCAAAAAAGAAAGATCATTAAAATGTTCTTTGGCACATTCCTCGCAATAGAATTCGCTCGAATCCTTAATCCTATAAGCTGCAGTTCTTCCGCAAATGATGCACTTTTTCTTCATCGTCTATTCTTCCTCAACAATCTTATCAATTTCTTTTTTTGAAATAGCACATCCTCTAACTTTCAACGCCCAAAGAGCGGCATCAAGAACCCTTCTCTTTCCATAACCAGCAACTTTCGTTACAAACTTATCCAGTAAACCGAGTTCATAAGCAATCGTTACCAGTTCAGTACTTCTAATGATATCAACATCTTTTAGATAATTCCTAAATTCTTCGACGTTATCCCAATTAACATATACTTTTTCATGTATTCTCTGTTCAAAAAGAGTAGCAAGCCTTTCTGGAGCTTCAAGAAACATTCTTACAGTCCTCTCATCCACAACAGTAGCATCAGCATCCAAAACAGCATCAGCAGCAAGAACTTCAACTTCGCCTTCATGAACAATGCGCAACCAATCACCACTGATCTTAAAAGAATGATTTGCGAGTTCAAGAAGCTTGTCCCTCAGCCTGAAAATCTTCGCATTCTTAACTACTTCAAGCACATCGTCATCAATCAGCTTCGCTACTTGAAATGCTTCGAATTCATACCTCTTCATTTCAAAAGGCCTATCTATCAACTCTTTCCTTACAGCTGGAGTGATAAAAAACTTGCCTCCAAACTTTTTCCTCAACGGCTCGAGCAACCAAAGCAAATTATTCGTTGCCAAACTTATAATAGGACCCGCATCAAAACCTACCATTCTCATTTTAATCCAAAAATTTTCCTTGCTTTAGCCAATCTTTCCTCAACTGGAACAGCATCAGGAAACTTATCAATGATTTTTGTCTTTCCCACATAGCTTAGCAAATCCCACTGACTAACACCAAGCAAATGCGCTGTCGTTTCTATTGAAAGGCCGTGTTCATACAACTTACTCGCTTTAACAATCTTGGCTTTACTCAAAACATCTTCTATATACCACTTAAGTTTTTTCTCGATCTTTCCAATCAAAGACAGAATCTTCTTCATCTCTCCCCTGAACCTGCCAAAGTTCTCTTCCCTCAAGTCTCGTCTGGCGTACTCTAACTTATTCAAAATCAACTCGAGCGTTCTATCTAAATCCTTTATCTTCTCATGTTTGCTTCTATGCAACAATTTTGCTAATGCATACATTACAACTGCTACAGTTATCGAATCCTTATCTTGATAAATAGATGCGTTGTGCACAGTCCTGTTAGAAAGAGCGTCAAGAAGAACAGCATCCATCTTTTTCAAAGCCTTAACTGCCTCATCTAAAACAGCAAGAATATCCTTCCTTACTTTCTCCTCCATTACCAAGAACAAAATTTTAATAGTATAAAAACCTATCTGCAAACATGTCTTTATTCGATAACATCTTAAAAGATAGTGAAACCTTGTTCAAAAACGAATATGCCCTTGATTTTGAATTCATACCAAAAACATTGCCATTCAGAGAAAACGAACAGCACTATATCGCCTCATGCATCAAACCGCTTTTCAACCAAAGACCTGGAAAAAACCTGTTTATTTTCGGTCCTCCAGGAATAGGAAAAACAGCAGCAACAAGATTTGTCTTAAGAGAGCTTGAGGAAGAAACTGACAGCGTAATACCTATTTACATAAACTGCTGGAAAAAAAATACATCATATAAAATCGCATATGACATATGCGAACAGCTAAATTTAAAATTTCTACAGAATAAAAGAACCGACGAATTACTCCGTTTAACAAAAAAAGTTCTTGCAAAGCTTCCAGCAGTTTTTGTATTCGACGAAATAGACAAGCTTGAAGACAGTGATTTTCTTTACTTCATTCTCGAAGAAATCCCATATAAAACACTGCTCCTTATCACAAATTTCAAAGAATGGATCGCGCAACTCGACAATAGGATAAGGTCAAGACTAACAGCTGAATTCCTCGAATTCAGACCATACAAACCAAATGAAATAAAAGAAATCCTTAGACAGCGCATAGAATATGCCTTCTTTCCATCAGTTTGGCAACCAGAAGCATTCAACCTTATAGCAGAAAAAACAGCCCAGCTTAATGATATAAGAACGGGTTTGTTCCTGCTTAGAGAAGCTGGAAACATCGCAGAAATGCAAGCAAGCAGAAAGATCACAATAGAACATGCTAAAAAAGCTATCGAAAAAACAGACGACTTTTCAATAAAAGACAGCACTCTTCTCGAACCAGACTTAAGAGAAATACTTTCAATCATAAAGCAAAATGATAATAAAAAAATCGGAGACCTTTACAACATCTTCAGGGAAAAAACAAGCTCCATCATTTCGTACAAAACATTTCAAAGAAAAATAAAAAAACTTGCAAAGAACGGCTTTATCTCAATAACAAAAACTGGCGGCGGCGATTTGGGAAATACCTCAATTATAAAATACCAAAAAATCAAAAAATTAACTGATTTCTAGACAAAAATAAGGAATAAAATAAATTTCTTTTTCATTTCTTATTGTTGCATAAAATTGTCCGTTCCTATAAACAATAGCGGGTCTGTTCAGCACTGCTAAAGCAAGTACAAGCGTTCTCTTATCCTTGAATTCCATCACTTCTTCACCAACCCTAACATAAAAACTCCCATTTAAATTATTGTTTTGATACGCCTCAAGAAAACAAGCAAGATCTTGTATAAGATCAAGCTTATATTCTTCCATTTGTTGTTCAAGTCGTTGTTCAATACCTTTCCCTTTCGTAAGCTCACCTCTTTTTAAAAACTAAAAACCATACCAGTATATAAATTTTATTTCTTATTCTCGTTTAAAAAAGAAAACCACTGGACAACTACCACCACGAAAACTATAAACAAATTATGTTGCTTACAAAAATGTGATTTAAAATGAGAATAGAAAATCTAAATTTTAATTTCGACCCCAATGACATCAGTCATAAAACAATAGAAACCATCTTTTTGCAGCAGGTAAAGCTATTAACGATGCGTTCGCAGACGCACAACAAGAGAAGAAGATCAACTCTAAAAATACTTAAAGAGCTTTCCATAAAATATTTATAATCCTTTTTTATAAAATTCTATATGGAAGTCCTGACAAAGGAAGAGGTTGAACTCAGAAAGCACGAACTTGCAGAACGCATCTTAAAAGGAGCTGTATTTATTCACCCGACGGACACAATCTATGGACTCGGCTGTAATGCATTGCTTCCAGAAGCAGTAAAAAAAATAAGAGAGCTTAAAAACGCACACGAACAACCTTTTTCAGTCATAGCCCCATCAAAAGCGTGGGTAGAACTTAATTGCAACATATCAGAAAAAGCAGCAAAATGGCTTGAACGCTTACCAGGACCATATACTTTAATACTTCCGCTCAAAAATGAAAAGGCAGTGGCAAAAGAAGTGAATAATGGAATTGGAACACTCGGCATCAGAATCCCAAAACACTGGATTAGTGACTTTGTTAGTTTTCTGGGATTTCCAATAATCACAACATCAGTCAATAAAGTAAGTTCGTCTTTCATGACCTCATTAGAGAACCTCGACCACGACATTAAAGCTCATGTTGATTTTATAATCTATGATGGTGAACTTTTCGGAAGACCATCAACAATAATTCACCTTGAAGGTGAAAGAAAACTTCTAAGAGTAATTCCACTTCCTCCAAAGAAAATAAAGCGAAAGAAATCAAAGAAGAAAGCTAAAAAGAAATAACTAAGCAGTAGTTAAAACATAAAGTTTTTAAATAAACATTTATTTTATCTAAATATGAAAATCCTCGCGGCTGGCGACATTCATGGCGACTCTAGACTAGCTGAAAGGCTCGCAGAAAAAGCAGAAAAGCATAATGTAGATATTGTTGTTCTATGCGGTGATCTAACCTTTGCTGAACAAAGCATTGAAGGAATAATAGGTCCTTTCAAGAAAAAAGGTAAAAAAGTCATCCTTATCCCAGGAAACCATGAAACTGTTGCAACAGCTGATTTTTTAGCCCATGTTTATGATGCTGTAAACCTGCACGGATACTCGATCAAGTTTAAAGATGTTGGTCTTTTTGGTTGTGGCGGAGCAAACATCGGTTTATTCCAAATTCCTGAGGATGAAATCTATGAACTATTAAAAAAAGGATGGAGATATATTAAAGATACAAAGAAAAAAATAATGATAACACACGTTCATCCAGCTGGAACGCTTATGGAGAAATTTTCTTCTTTCTTTCCTGGCTCAACTGGCGTTAGACAAGCAATAGAAAAACTAAAACCAGATATCCTTGTCTGTTCCCACGTCCATGAAGCAGAAGGTATAGAAGAAAAAATTGGAAAAACAACCATAATCAACGTTGGCAAAGAAGGAAAGATCATTGAAGTCTAAAAAAAGAATTCTATTAAAAAATGGGCAGCTTACCGGGCTTCCCCCACAATGGAGTACAACCCGGTACGGAGGGCTGCTTAACTGCCGTGTTCGAAATGGGAACGGGTGATCCAGCCCCCTATGGCCGCCCATTTTGAGAAAAAGAAAGTTGTTTAAAAACTTTTTGCTAGATTGTGTTGGTTTATCGGATCTTTAACTTGTGAACAAAAAAACAAAGAAAATAAAGAAAGGTTTTTCTACTTCCTCTTTGAGCTCATCTCGTACGCCTCGCGCCAACTTCTTATTGGGAATATCTTCTCTCCACGCGGAGTTCTTATTTCCGTGACCCAACCATTCCGAATTCCAAAATCCAGAGGAAGTCTCTCTTTTATGGCTCTTTCGAGACCTTCGATGTCAATCTCTCCTTCAAGAACACCTACACGCGTGGTTGAATCTCCATCTTTCGGATCCTCTAAATGTAAAACACGAACTGGTCCCAAATCACTGTTATATTTTTTTGTCTTCCTGACATAGAAGGTTTTTGTTTCCAAGTCACTGTTAGATCCATAGGATTTTGATGGTTCTCCTTTCCAGCTGATTCCGTAATCAGACATTTTTTAATCACCCCAAGCGGTTAGTACATTCGATATTTTATAAATCTTTCGGTTATGTTACTACTCAAGATTAATAATAAATTACCTGCTTTTGGTTTTCTTCGTTTCACTCGATTGATTGCTTTAATGTCCTCTCTCTTAATTTAGAAGTTTAAGGTTTCCAAACCTTTATTAGAGTTCTTTCTTTTATTTAAGATTCTGAGAAACCGGTCGCATAAACTTAATGAACATAGCGGATGAGACTTCTTCTTTCGCGTGTTCCTTATTTTTTTCATTTATGGAAAAGTTAGTATCGCACAAAAGTTTACTTAACCCTTTTAGCCCTTGATAACACCCAATGGCTTAACCCTGATTACCTTCCTCGCTAATCCAGCATTATGAATAACATCTACAACCTTTGTTACATCTTTATAAGCGCCTGGTGCTTCCTCGGCTAAACCAGGCATACTATGCGCCCTAACATAAATACCATATTTTTCCCAGAGTAGTTTAACAAGTTCTGTTCCGCGCCATGTTCTTTTAGCCTGATGCCTTGACATAGTCCTTCCAGCTCCATGGCAGACACTTCCGAAGCTGATTTTCTCGCCTTCCCTTGTTCCAACCAAAACATAGCTGCATGTTCCCATTGTGCCGCCAATCAAAACAGGCTGCCCAATTTCTCTATAGGCCTTTGGCAACTCTTCCCTGCCAGGACCAAAACTTCTTGTGCTGCCTTTTCTATGAACATAAAGTTGCTTCTTCTTTCCATCAACATCATGCCATTCAACCTTTACAGTATTATGTCCAATATTATAAAACATCTTCAATTCAGCATCAGGAAAAACCTTTTTGAAAGCCTCTCTCGACAAATGAGCTATAACCTGTCTATTCGCAAAAGCATAATTCACTGCACAATTTACAGCACCAAAATATCTCTGTCCTTCTGGACTATTAATCGGCGCACAAACCAATTCCCTTTCCCTTATCTTTATTCCGTACTTTCTTGATGCAGCCGCAAGTATTTTCAAATAATCAGTCCCAATCTGATGTCCTAAGGCTCTGCTTCCGCAATGCAGCGTTACTAAAATTTGATTCCGCTCAAATCCAAATGCCTTTGCTGTTTTTTCATCATAAATCTCATCTACATATTGCACTTCGAGATAATGATTTCCGCTACCTAATGTTCCAACCTGTCCTCGCTCTCGTTTCAATGCAGTTTCACTAACATTTTCAGGAACAGCACCTTCAACTTTTCCATTTTCTTCTATATAATCCAAATCTTCCTCATAGCCATAGCCTTTCTCAACAACCCACTTAGCTCCTTCACGCATAACCTCAAACTGCTCTTCCCTGCTTAATCTTATCTCTCCCCTGCTACCTAAACCAGCAGGAACCCTTGCAAACAACTCATCAACTAATTCCTTTATTTTAGGCTTAACTTCATCAAGCGTAAGATTTGTTTTCAATGTAGCGATTCCGCAATTTGAAACAACAAAACAATTGCTAACAAAATTATGTCCCTCGTCGCAAACAGTTAGATCATAAACATAGTCCTCGTAATGGCATTTCTTAATCTTCGCTATCTTATCCCAAACATGTCCATGCTTCCCTAAACCAGCAGTAATCTTTGAAACATATTCTTCAAAACTTGGTAATGAAACAGGTATTCTAGGAGAAGATTTTCGGTCTTTCCAATAAGAACGCTTTATAAAACGTCTATTCACAAGTTTTTTAACAATAAATTTATTCATCATATCAGTAATTTCACTTAAACAGTGGCCTTTTTTCTTCAATAAATTTATCTTTTTTTCAACTGCTTTTCTTACATTGATGAATCGTTTTTTGAATAAGAGATAGCTCAAAGCCAAGCAGCCCAAAAATCTTTTTTTTCGATTATATTCATAATTTATAGTTTTGAAAAAGCGGATTAAATTATCCTCGCTTGTCGGAATAACCAATCGCAATCTAAACTTTTTTCCTTTAACACCTTCATATTCAAAACGCTCTTTAATTATTTTAGATTTTACGTTGAATTCAGCAAGCAATTTAGCTATGTCCGCTAAAAATGCTTTACCGTTTTCGACTAAGTCTTCATGTTTATTTAAACATAAATTTAGAGTCGCAAAAGTTTTATCATAGCCAGAAACTGTACATGGAGAAGAAAGTTCCGCACCAAAGAAACTTGCTAAAAACAGTCGTTTTTGCCATAAAGGACATTTAAACAGCCATGCAGGAATCCTGAATGGTTGACTTGCCTTGTCTCCTTTGGGAACACCAAGTGCGCAAAGCAAATGTGCAAAACTCCTTGCAGCAACCTTAAAACTATATTCGACACGCTTAAACTTTACATCGCCATAGAATGTCTTGATATGGTGTTCTCTTTCCCTACTATATACTTTACTCGGTGTAAATCCAATTTTTTTAATGTCATCTCTTATTTTCTCGAGGTCTTCTTTCTCCCCAAAGAACCAAACAACACCTCTCGAACGTGTAAAATAGATGCCTCCATCTCCCAGAACATATCCCATTACTTTTAAAATGTAAGGAAGCGCAGGATGATTATAACTCAAAGGAAGCAATTTCCTCTTCTTCAACTCTAAGCAAATATATTTATCAAACACACCATCATCTAGAATAATCTCATCAGATGGCTTTTCATAGTCAACACCCTCGAACGGAAAACAGCAAACAATGTCTTCTTCTTTCAGTTCCCTCAATTCTTTCATGCCGTCGGGCGTTAAAAAAGGATGATCGGGGGTCGCTTTGATTCTGAATCCATTAAATGTCTCAACTTCAATTATCTCTTTTGTCGGAAAGCACATAAAAGCCGCAACTTTGGTCGAAGTAAATTTCTTGGTTGGATTAAAACAAACAACTTTTTCTTTGTTAAAATCTTTTTTCATGTCTTTAATCTTTCTTCTATAACCTAGCTCAAATAAAACCAAACTATCTCCAGAAAGACAATTTATATCGAAGCCAACACCTCCAACAGAAATAACTCCATTCTCTTCTGGATCAAAAGCAGCAACTCCGCCTATGCAGAAACCATAGCCCCAATGAGCATCAGGCATAGCAATCGAAGCTTTCTGTATTCCTGGCAGGCAGGCAACATTGCTCAGCTGTTCATAAACCTTCTCATCCATTTCTTTTATTAATTCCAAATCTGCAAATATCCATCCCGGAACGAGCATTTCTCCTTGCTTTTCAATTTCCCAAAGAAATTCATTCCGCCTTTTTAGTTTGGAAATATCCATCTTTAGAATAAAAAACAAACACAATTATTTAAGGATTTTCATAAACACTATAATTATATCTTAACAATAAAAAAAATTAAAAATTCTAAAGAGAGTTTGTATTGACAATGGGAAACAGCTCCTATGAAGCTGGTGTGAAAGAAGATTTAGAAAGTAGATTATATTCTTTTTTAAAGACGATAGATGATGAACAAGAACAAGAAGAGTTTTATGAAGAAAAGCAAGATAAAAAAAGAGATGAATCTGATTTAAAAGAACTCGCTAAAATTCTTTCTGGAATAGTAAAAAAATATGACCGGATCGCTGATTTGATAACGCCTGAAGAACCAGGATTAGCTCGAGCCATCGCAAGAGCAGCTTATAAGTTCAACTCAGATTATGCTGCAGAAGTTGTAGAAACACTCGCAGTTCAAAAACCCGAGAATGTTATTCCGGTTGGCGAATTTCTTGATAAAATAATTCGTTATTCTGCCAAGAAGATCATTGCTATGGAAGCTACAAAAATTCTGAGAGACTTTGCCGGACAGGACGCGGTAGAGGATGTAGCATTTGTTCTAGCAGGTGCTGTTTATTACTATTTTGGCTGGTATT
The DNA here is from genome assembly GCA_964519225.1 of uncultured Methanosarcinales archaeon. GTDB lineage: Archaea > Nanobdellota > Nanobdellia > Woesearchaeales > B54-G15 > B54-G15. The sequence continues at coordinate 46,646 of CAZFJK010000001.1, forward strand.
TTGAAGAAGAAAACTTGGAAAAATTTAGGAGAATCACACACCTCTTCAAACTATATAAAGATGATTCAAAAACAGTAAACGCTGTTGCAAAGGCGCTGCGATACGTTGTTATGTACGATAAAGACGTTATAACCGAAGTCACCGAAGTTCTTATAGATTACTCCAATGCGCCAGAAGAAAGAATACGTGCTATAGCTTTGGATCTTAGTGAAATGTTTGAACACCAAATAACGGTGGACGAGGATGACATAAAAGTTCTTAAGGCGTATAAAAATTCAGAAGATAGTACTTTTTATGCTGTAACGAATGCTTTATGGAGTTTAAACACAGCTTGGGATGATGAGGCGGAGTGCTATTTGTGGGGGTATTGGTGGGAGGAGCTTAGTGAGGCAAAAAAAGTTCTTTTGGCGTATGCTGGATCAAAGAATGCTCGTAAATTAGCCGATACAATCGTTTTACTGCCACCTGATGAAGGACTTTTCCAGAGCTTATTAAATTATCGAGCAGCAGAAGAAGATGGAATCTTAACAGAAAAAGATGTAAGCAATATATTAGAGGCGCTTGAAGAAATAGCTAAGAAAATACGCAGAACAGAATGGAGTGGAGAAGCTATTATTGCAGTTGCAAACTACATACATAATCGATATTTAGAAGGAAAAGCAAGAGAAGCAGTTTCTTTTTCAAGAAGAATAGTTGGGTCAATAAAAGAACTATATACTATTACAACGTTTATGGAGCTATTTGAGCAGATAAAAGAAGGCTTAACAGAAAAAGATGTAAATGATCTTATAGAGGTGTTTAAAGGAATAGAAAAGAGTCGAGATGCCGTTATGGTCGCAAATTACATACATAATCGATATTTAGAAGGAAAAGCAAGAAAGGCAGTTTCTGTTTTAAGGAGAATGGTTGAGTCAACAGGAGAATCAAGAGCTGTTATAGAGTTTATAAAAGGACAGAAGTTCTTCTCATTTGTTTACAACTAAATTTAAGATAAAAACAGCCAACAAGTTCTTTATCGAGATGTTCAGGAAAAAATAAAAAGAAATAAACTCGTATTTAACGCCTTTCAGCAAGCATCACAACAGTTTTCAAAGCAACTATAATTGCTGCTGGCGCAATAAACGTAACCACGTTCATCCACATTGCAGCTAAAGTCGCGTGCAATGCTGAAAGCACAAACGCAGCAGTGTTGCTAGCAAACAAAAGCACTAATGATGCAACTAAAAACTCCATTGTTTCTTTTGCTGTTATGTTCAGAAATCCAACAATTATACCCAGAATAATCAAAATAGTTGCTGCCTCAACACCCCTTATCTGCGGAATTAAACCAACAATTATCGCAATCACTATACCGATTATAAACGCATAATGTCCAAACCTCTTCATATCCGTAGCTTTCTTTTTTTTAGCAGGCATTTATTTCACCTCTTTTCTTTTCAAAGAAAAAAAGAAAGAAGATATAAAAACTTTATGCTAGCCTAAGCTCAGGCCCGTGCAAACTCATAAAATGCTTTTACTGCAACAATCAAAGCAGCTGGAGCTACTACAACTAGCAAGTATGTAACTATTCCTTCCAAGATGCTACCCAAATACGGAATCAACGTATCTATATTTACCAGTCCAGCTGTATTCGCAATCAACAAAGCCATTGCTGCTATCAAGAATGGCGTGCTTTCCTTCTTTGTTATATTTGAAAATCCAACAATCAAACCAAGCACAACAAGCAACAGTGTTAACCAGTTTAATGCCGTTGTTCCTAAAACAACACCGACACCGCTGAGAATTCCTAAAATCACCGCAACCACTATGCCTATTATAAAACTCCATCTTCCAACCTCATTAGCCATTTTATCACCTCGTTTCCGACTGAAAAGAAAGCTTGATTTAAAAAGCTTCATTACCACCTTATCTGAATTAACTACCCACAAGATTAGTAATTATTTAATAGTAGTAAAAACAGAAAGGTTTATAAAGCCTTTTTCTTTCCTATTTAAAAAATGGTATACGAAGATTACAAAAGAAATTTGGAAAAAACAAAAAAATTCCCCCTTTATAATCTTTTGTTAGCTTATGTTATATATAAACGTACAGCTCAAGCGTTAAACAGAGATGAAAACCAAAAACTTCCAAATCCACTAGGAGTATTGGAAGCGTATCAAAGAAAGGATACAAAAGAGCTTAGCCAGATACTCCAAGAAGTCAAAGAAATCAAAAGAGAGGATGAACTCAAAAAAGTAGCTCTTGAAGCATTCTGCGAACTTGCTTCCTATATAGGTGCTTCTCCAAAGAACTTAAAGGAAGTCGAAGAAGAAATCGTAAAATATATTGCTTCTAAGATAGAAAATGTATGCAAAGAAAAAGGATGCATCAAAGGATTAGAAGAAATATTGAGGCAAATTAAAGAGAATGAAGAAGAAAAAAGCATCTTAGAGTGGCTTGATAGATCAGAGATTCCTTATAAGGTAGTTGGTAGAAGAAAAGCCTCTGAGGAATATACAGAAAAAAGATTCTTTGGATTAATTAAAAGAAGGAAAAAAGAAACAAGAACTTATGTAAGATTTATCGTTGATTATTTTTTCAACATTATACACAAAGATAAAATCACATCGCAAGCCAGAAAAGCGCTCGAAATCCTTTGCTCTCTTGGCGTTCTAGCCAGAATTGAAGGAACAGATAGTTATATCCTGCCAAGAGGTTTATGCGAAGTTGAAGAAGCCGAACTTGTCGCACAAGATCCGAGAAGGAAAGAAATACGAAAAGGGAATTATAAAAGGACAAATCCTATTCAAAAAGCAATAAATCAGCTATACGAAGAACTAGTCATGCCAAGTTATCGTGAGCATCAACAACCTTAAGCTTGTCCCTTATCCATTCCCATTCTTTTCCTGCCCTTGCTTCGAAAAGAGCAGTTAAATAATCCTTCTCGCTCTCTTCAACCTTAGCAAACCTATGCGCAAGAATCAATCCATAAGGATAACCAAGAAAACTTGCATCATTGCTAAAGTTCATCAGCTCTCCAGCAACATCTTTAGCGTGTTTCTTTGCAACATCAAGCTGAAAAACATACCTGCTCTTTTTATTCAACTTCACAAAAAAAACGTCATCGCCGCTATAAATCCAACAACCATCTCGCTTCATCAATTCTGGAATAAGCTTTCCTTTTCCAGCATCACTTGTTGTTTTACTCAGGCCACATACAATCTTTCCAAGCTTTTTGGCATCATCAACCAGTGCATTCAAATAGGCCTGTTCATACTTATTCTTGCTTCTCAAAGAACCATCCAAAACAACTAAGTCAGCATACTTCAATAATCTTCTCGCAAGTTCAATCTCAGCTATCTTTCTTGCAGTTAAAGCCGCGCAACTTACATCCTGAAAATCCTCGTAGTAAAAACTTAATCTATCATAAATGCCCAAACCAAAAAACCTAATATCAATACGCGAATTCTTAAAGTCAGCTAACACAAAACCTTCCCTTCTATCAATGATCTTCTTTCTACCAAAAGCAACGCCGCAAAGCCTAACGAAATGCACTGCAAAATCACTGCTTCTGCACAATTCAGCGTTTCCACCATCAATAAAAAGAATATTGCCAACCGACTCTTTCCTCTCCAATTCCATAAATGACCCAGTATCATATCTAAGCACTCCAGTTCCTACCCTTTGCTTCAAAAACAACAAAACCTTTTTCAATAGATGCCTCATCAAAAGGAAAAACTTAACGATTAACTAAAAATTTTTTGAAAATGGAGTTAATAATCTGCGAAAAGCCAAAAGCAGCATTTCAAATAGCGTTAGCCTTGTCTGATGGAAAAGCAACAAAAAAGAATTATAAAGGAGTCCCGTTCTACGAAATAAAACACAAAGGAGATTCGATTACAGTCGGCGCAGCAGCAGGTCATCTTTTCACACTTGCTGAAAAAGAAAAAAACAAATGGACATATCCAATATTTAACATTGAATGGAAACCAATACCAGAAGTTAACAAAAAAGCAAAATACGCAAAGAATTTCATTGATGCGCTTGGCTTTCTCGCAAAAAAAGCAACCTCTTTTACAATAGCTTGCGACTACGACATAGAAGGTGAAGTTATCGGATGGAACATCCTCAGGTTTATTTGCAAAACAGAAAAAGCATCACGAATGAAATTCTCAACCCTAACAAAACCAGATTTGCTCAAAGCGTATGAAAACAAACTTCCAACGATCGATTGGGGTCAAGCCCACGCAGGAGAAGCAAGACATTATCTCGATTATTATTACGGAATCAACCTAAGCAGGGCATTAACGAATGCAATAAAATCAGCTGGCTCGTTCAAGGTAATGTCAACAGGCCGCGTTCAGGGACCAGCCTTAAAACTAATCGTCGATAGAGAAAAGCTAATCAAAGCATTTGTCCCGCAACCTTTCTGGCAGATTCAACTTACTGCTATAGAGCAAAGTAAAAAGATCATTGCTTTGCATGAAAAAGAAAGCATCTTCAACCAAGACGAAGCAAAAAAAATCTTTGAAAAGGTAAAGGACGCAAAAGAAGCTACAATCATAGATATAAAGAAAAAAACATCAAAGCAGCTTCCACCAACGCCTTTTGACTTAACAACATTGCAAACAGAAGCGTATCGTTGCTTTGGTATTTCACCTACACAAACGCTCAGTATAGCCCAGCAACTTTATCTTGCTGGGTTAATCTCATATCCAAGAACAAGCAGCCAGCAACTTCCGGCAAAAATAGGATTCAAACGAATTCTCAATGAATTAGCAAAAAACCCGAACTACACTAATTTAGTAAATCAACTTCTTGCCAAAAAAACACTCTCTCCGCGAAATGGAAAGAAAAAAGACCCGGCGCATCCTGCAATATATCCTACAGGAATTCAGCCAAAAAGCCTCACAAAAAACCAGCAACGCATCTATGATTTAATTGTTAAAAGGACACTAGCAACATTTGCAGAGTCAGCAGAAAGAACAACAATAACCATAAAAATATCATGCAAAGGTGAAACTTTCATAGCAAAAGGAACAAGAACAACAAAACCCGGATGGCATCTGTTTTATAAACCGTACGTTGACTTAAAAGAAGAAGAACTGCCAGAACTAATTGAAAAGCAAATTATTTCAGTCAAAAAAATCGAACTATTGAAAAAAACAACAAAGCCACCAAAAAGATATACTCAAGCGAGCATAATCAAAGAACTCGAATCTCGCAATCTTGGCACGAAAGCAACAAGAGCACAGATAATCCAAACGCTATACGAAAGAGGTTACATACAAGGAAAATCAATTAAAGCAACAGAACTCGGCATTGCTCTTGTCGAAACGCTAGGCAAGTATTGTCCGTCTGTTCTCGATGAAAAACTAACAAGACGTTTTGAACAAGAAATGGAGGAAATAAGAGAAAACAAAAAAACTACCGAACAGGTTATCTCAGAAGCAAAAAAAATCTTAACTAAGATACTCAACGAATTCAAGAAAAAAGAAGAAGCTATCGGAAAGTCTCTTCTTGCTGCAAAAAGGGAGCAACAAAGAGAAGAAGAAACCATTGGTGTATGTCCTGTCTGTAAAGAAGGTGTTCTTCGCATAAAGAAAGGAAAGTACGGAAAATTCATCGCTTGTGACAACTATCCAAACTGCAAGACCATATTTAACATTCCAAAAGGCGCAAAGGTAAGCCCAACATCAGAGAAATGTCCAAAATGTGGATTTCCCATAATCGTAATAAAACAAAATAAGCGTTCAAAAAAGATATGTCTTAATCCAGAATGTCCTGGAAAAGAGCAAATCAAAAAAACAAAGCGGAAATGTCCTCTATGTAAAAAAGGTAATCTCATAGTCAAAAAATCAATATATGGACCATTCCTTGCATGCGACCGTTATCCGAAATGCAAATATACAGAAAAAATTTCTAAATCTAAATCTTCAAAATAGAAAAATCTTTCACCTTCTTTTTAATCCACTCGTCTTTTAACAACTTTGTTAGCAATTGTTCTGGCTTAACAAAGAGTCTTTTCACAACCGCATAAATTCTACCTTTTTTAACAAAAAATTTTGCTCCTTTATGCGCCATTCTAAAATTTTGAACTTCCTTCTTCATCTTTATCGGCGGGCCTGCAAGCTTTTTTTCCTTTGAAAGAGGAACTTCCTTAAACATAAACCAAAAATACACTTCCTTAGCTTTATCCCACCACCATCCTTTTTCTTTAAGCTTGAATCCGTAATCAACAAGCTTCATACACAGATATTCAAAGGCTTTTAGCAGTTTGCTTCCAACAACATCTTCTTTCCCCTCAAATGGGATTGTCTTTACAGTAACCAAATAGAGACTCTTTTTATTTGCAAGCGCTTTCAGATTATTTAGCTCAAATTTGCGCTCAACAAAAAAATCTAAAGATGGTTTTTTGAGAAATTTTCTTGCAGCCAAAACAAAAAGCCGAAACTTCTCATCGCTTAAAGCAGCAGTCACATTCCTATCTTTTTGAACAGGGTCTACAATCACTAATCGCGACTGCAACTTTGCAACATTAATGCTTTTCAGGATATCATTTCTGTTTTTATAATGTTTTGCTGGGTCAAGCAAAATCTTTTTCTTTCCAAGCCAGTCCTTTGCATTCCGCAATAAATCTAGAAACCCGCCACTCTGAATGGTCAGAATCTCACAGGCATAGCCAGAAAACCCTCTAATGTAACTTTCCGCACCATAAACCCCATTTGCCTTGCAAAATAATTTGACCAACCTTATCTGATCGGCAAGTTTTCTATTGTGCTTTATCTTTGACTTCACCCATTTCACATGAAACAAACTAACATCAGTAATATTAACAGCCTCATCTACATTTCGTATAGCCAGTATTGGAATAACCTCAAAAATTAGATCATCTTGTTTTACCCTAAAATAATCCCTGCTTCCATGTAAACGTTCATAATTCCCAAAGGCTCTTTTAACATATTTCTCAAGTAGATCAGATAGTTTATTGCTCTTGTCCTTGAATTTATTATAATTGAAACAGACGTAAACATCGACATCTTTTGCGCCCCTCAGCCATGTACCCTTAGCAAAACTTCCTCCAACAACAACCTTCGCCTTTAAACCCCTACATACCCTGCTTAATCTGTTAACAAACCAAAGACTCTTTTCCTTAACGAACTTTTCCTCATCACGCGTCGGTTTTGCTAACTTCTCTGCTTCTACCAAAACAGATTTAAAATCCATTTTTGATAAAAAGAAAAATAAATCTTATATAAAAGATTGCTATTTTTGCATAAAAAAGGGAAGATGGAACAAACAATCATCTATCTCGGGTTCATAGGAATAATTCTTTTCATTGGTATTATCTGCACAGCAATCGCAAGAAAGCTAAAACTACCCTCATTCATGTTCCTTCTTATAGTCGGTGTTATCCTGGGAAACATAACTATAAAAGGAAAACCGCTTATATACTTTGACCCACTCTTTCTTGCTTCATTAGCAACACTGACTCTTGCTTTAGTTGTTTTCGAAGCATCAAGCAAATTTAAACTAAAAGAATTTGATGCTCTCTCATGGCAAGCTCTAAAGCTCACATTAATATTTTTTGCATTTCTCTTGGTTTTTCTTTCAATAGCATCCAAGTTTATTTTTCCGAACCTCTCTTGGCCTTTGGCTGTACTTTTTTCAGCTACAATGATCGGCAGTACTCCACCACTATTTTTTGTCATTAAAAAAATAAGAGTATTCAGACTCCTTGAAGTCGAAGCAATATTAAACACACCATTAGGTATTGTTATACCATTCCTAATTGCAGATTTTCTAGCTAAAGCCAAAAAAGTAACTTTCTTAGGGGTTTCAACACAGCTTACTTCCCTATTGCAACAATACATCGTTGCCATCGGTGTTGGCATGCTTCTTGGAATTATCATATTCAAATTAATGCAGAAGATATATCATTACAGAGTCGTTTCACAGCTCGCAATACTCACAGCAGCAATCCTCACTTATGTAATTGCTGAACTATTCGAAGGGAGTGGCGTACTTGCAGTAACAACAATGGGCCTATTCTTCGGGAATGTATACATAACCCACAAAAGAAAACTTCTTGAATTTTCAGAGACCCTTTCATACATACTTGAAATAATTGTATTCATTATGATCGGATTCACAATCAAAATTTCTTTTACACCAGCATTCATAGCAAGATCCTTATTGCTCTTTGGAATATTTATTTTAATCAGATACATCGTCGTTAACATTTCATTCAGAAAAGGATTTACAGAACGCGAGAAAATCTTCATAACCTTGAACGCGCCAAAAGGCATAGCTGTTGCAGCTTTGGTATTTAGCCTCGCGCTTAAAATAGCAGCAGTCCCGGACCTTAATCTCGTTCTTGATTTAATCCTTATAACTTTGTTCTACTCGGTCATTCTATCCACGATTGTCGTACGATTATCAAAATATTTCATAAAAGTAGAGATAACAGAAGAGGAACAAATAAAAGAACCAAAACCAAAGAAAAAGAAAAAATGATTCGATTTGGTCCTGCAGGATTTGGAATGCCGCCGCTGGAAGGACTTGAACACACAAAAGAGCTCGGCCTTACTGCAGCAGAAATCGAATTCACCTATGGAGTAAGAATGAATAACAAAACTGCCGAGCAAGTCGGTATGCGAGCGAAAAAGCTTGGCATAGCTTTAAGCGTACATGCGCCATACTACATTAACCTTGCAACGCCAGATAAGAAAAAACTTACCAATTCTTATAGAAATATTCTTCAATCATGCGAGAGAGCACATTTTATGCACGCAAATCCTGTTGTCTTTCATGCTGCTTTCTACGGAAAACTCAAAAAAGACGAATGTTATCAACTTGTAAAGCAGCGTATTCTCGAATTAAAAGATCAAATAAAAAAACAAGGTTTTAAAGTTAAGCTGGCGCCTGAAACAACAGGAAAGCCAACGCAGTTCGGATCATTTGAGGAAATAATGCAGCTCGTCCATGAAACAAAATGCTCTTTCTGCGTTGATTTTGCTCACCTCTACGCAAGAAATATCGGAAAGCTCGATTATGATCAACTTTTCAAACAGCTTAAGCGATTTAAACATATTCATGCCCATTTCAGCGGAATAGAATACACCGAGAAAGGTGAAAAACGCCACATTCCACTGAAAAAAGCCTTTTTCTTACCGTTGGCAAAGGCCCTCTTTAAATATAAACCAGATATCACTATAATCAATGAAAGCCCGGACATCTATGGTGATGCTGTTAAAATGAAAAAATGGTTAGAAGAACTAAAAAGATAATTCTAGACACAAATTTCCTAATGATTCCAGAGACTTTGAAGATAGATATAGTAAGTGAGATAAACAAGGCATGTGAATTTAATTATGAATTTCTTGTCCTAGATAAGAGCATCGACGAACTTAAAAAGATATCTAAAACAGGAAAAGGAAAGGAAAAAAGAGCAGCTAAAACAGGTCTTGCTTTGATTAGGAAAAAAGGCTTCAAGGTTATAAGAACAATAAATTATGAAAAAGGACTTGATGTTGATAGCATACTTGTTGAGGAAGCAAAAAAAGGAGCGATTATAGCAACACAAGACGCAGGACTTAAAAAAAGGTTGAAGAAAATCAAAGTTCCATACATAACGTTGAGACAAAAGAAGTATGTTGTTATAAAGTGAAATACTCACCTTGATTATTTTACTATAATATCTTCTTCATTGGGACCATTGGAAATCAAAACAACATTACACCCAGTTTTTTCTTCTATTTCATTTAATGTATTTCGTACTTCTTGTGGAAATCCTTCATAATCTCTGATCCCTCTCAAACTATTTTTGTACCAAGGTCTTTTTTCAAAAGAACCAATGCAATTTTTCAAAACATAGGAATCGGTAGGAAAGTTCCTTATAATGCCCCCTTGAGAATAAGCCTTTCCATTCGACCACGTCCCTATTCCCTGATAAATATATTTATCACAAATATTGATTGCAGGTAAAGGACAGCAATCGATTTTTGTCAAAATGATGTTAGGTCCATTCATTCTTACAGCATATCTAAGAGCAACAAGATCAATCCAGCCAATCCGTCTAGGTCTTCCAGTAGTTGCTCCATACTCTTTTCCTTTTAAGCGTAAAAAAACTCTAAGAGAATTTTGATCGCCTGAAAGTGCTTTTTCTTTTAACCCATTCAAATCATAATTTTGCTCTTCTTTATAGCTCCTATCATTAGCTTCAGTGCCTATCTCTGTCGGCATTGGTCCGTTTCCAACACGCGTCATAACAGGAAATTTCACCACACCAAATACTTTTAAATCATTTCCTAAATTAGCAGGTAAACCTGCTCCTGCAACAACATGAAGAGCGCTACAACAAGAAGAAGTAACATAGGGATATGTCCCCTCTTCTATTCCGAGAAGGAGTCCCTGCGCTCCTTCAACAACTATTCTTTTTCCATTTTTAAAGAACTCATACATCTCCTTAGATGCATCACATACAAAAGGGCCAATTTCTTTTCCTACTTCTATTAGATTCTCGATTATCGCTTCTAAACAAATCTTGCCTTGAGTTATGAATCTTCCGACGGCAGGATGACCAGAAATTCTTTCGAGCGATTCTGGGTCAAACGAATAGGAGTCGCGTAAGCGAGATAATCTTTCTTTAAGAACATCTGGATTCATTAAATCATTTATTCTTATATTGTTTCTTCCAGCCCTATCCCTGTATGCAGGACCTACGCCTCTTCCTGTGGTACCAATTTTTTTATTGTAGCAATCTGCAACTATATGTAAGGGGGTGATTACAGAAGCATAACCACTTACTCTTAATTTATCTACCTTAACGCCTTTATTTTTAAGAGTATTAATTTCTTCAAGTAACACAAAAGGATCTATAACTGTACCGGGTCCAATAATATTATACACATCAGGATTAAAAATACCACAGGGAATTAAATGTAAAATTACTTCTTCGTTATTTAAAACAACTGTGTGCCCCGCATTATTCCCTCCATTTCCTCTCGCTACAACATCAGCCCACTCTTTTGCCAAGTAATTAACTATTTTTCCCTTTCCGGTATCGCCCCATTGGTTACAAACTATTGCTACAACCCGAGCATCCTTTAAAACAGAAAACAAACTCTTATCCATTTTTATATTCAACCTGAGGATATTTTTCTTGTATAGCTATTGGGGAAAGCAGTTGCAACACTGCTTTTTTCCTAAACTCTTCCAAATTTTTGCATCCGACATTGCTAAGGGCTGCAGCAACCGCTTTGAAATCTTCTTCAACTCTTAGTTTAAGTCTTCCACCATAACGAACAAATCCATCCACCCCTTCTTCAACGACAGTTTTTAGTTCTTGACCATACCTCTCTAGATTTCTTGCTCTATCCGAACCTTCACCCCAGTATTCTTTCCATACAATTTTTTCTTCACTATTAGTAAATTTTTTATTTTCATCAAGCCCCATTCCTGCAGATTCATAAAATTGGGCAAAGTACGCTCCTGCCATCATCAGCTCAGCAAAAGCAAGAGCTATTATCCATTCTCCTGGTCTGAACAATCCTCCATCTGCAATTATCGGGATGTACTTTCCTTTTTCATTTGCATATTTTTCTCTCGCATAATAAACCTCGTACAAAGCAGAAAAGAGTGGACGCCCAACACTTTTAACTGCTCCTGTTTTACATGCCAATCCAGTCATCATTCCTACTTTAATAAAATCAGTAAATTCTGCAAGATAGTTAAATGCTTCTTCTGTAATGATATTTCCCAAGACTAAAGGAATATTTGGAAATTCTTCTTTAAATTCCTGCCCAACTTCTCTTGCAAAAACAGAGTAGGCATCAGAAGTATCAACCACAACAAAATCAGCCCCAGCTTCAATACATTCCTTTGCTCTTTCTTTCCATCCAGCATGCGTACTTATCGCCGCTCCACAAAAAGGACCTGGAAACTTCTGCGAAAAAATAAGCGCTACTAAATGTCCTTGATTGTCTAAAAGAGGTAAGAATCTTTGACCTCGTTGCTTGGCTTTTTCGAGCAAATGTTTAACATCTTTTTCTTTTTTCGCAATAATTAAATTCTCCAAAGAAGCGTAATATTGCGCGTCTGTAATCTTTGTATCTGTTTTCCTAAGGGACTCAAAAGGCCTAATAAAAACACCCTCTAATCTTCTAAATTTATCTACTACTGGAATTATAGAGTGACCGTGCTTTTCGCATCTGCGTAAAACATCTCCAAGCGTTTCATAATTATATGCAACAACAGGATTTTCAATCGTTTCAATACCTTCTCTAGGAGCAGAATCCTTTACTGCTCTAATAATTTCCACTTGTTTATCAATCGACTGATTACAATGAATCACTGGAGGCATTCCGTTTTTTGCTGATGCTATAGCCAGGTCATACTTTTGAAAATTGTATAAACAAGACATCGCAGCAGGCATAATGGGATACCTAAAAAAGATCCCGCATATTTCTTGAGAAAGATCGACTCTGTTAGGAATACATTCTTCAGTTGTTAACCCGGTAAGAAGGATGAATTCTTTTATACTTCTCGCAGGACCGCGTGGATCATAACCCTTAACTTCTTTTGGCATTTGAGTAAGATTCTATCAGATTTTTTAAATATTTTTAATCTTAAATAAAATTTTAAAAGAAATCTTTATAAATCATACCCGCTCTGCTCCTCTAAAATGTTCTACAGAGTTAGAGTAAAAGACCACATCAGAGTACCGCCAAATCTGTTTGGCTTAAAAAGAGACGAAGCTATCTTGAAGCAGATCAGAGAAGAATATCAAAACCACATAAGCAAGGAGCTCAATATAGTCCTCGATGTTGAAAAACTTATAGAAGTTAAAGAAGGTGTTGTCATTCCAGGAGATGGTGCTGCATATTTTGAAACAACATTTGACCTAATAACATTCAAAACAAGCCTAAATGAAGCTGTGTTAGGTAGAATTAAAGACATCACCGATTTCGGCGCATTTATATCAATAGGCCCAATAGAAGGAATGATTCACATATCTCAAACAATGGATGATTACGTCTCATTTTCAAAAGACAAGGTTCTTCAAGGCAGAGATACGAAAAGAACGCTCAAAGTTGGTGATTTATGCAGGGCAAGAATTGTTGCAGTTAGTTATAAAGATCCAATGAATCCAAAGATAGGTTTAACCATGCGACAACCAGGATTAGGCAAGCTCGAATGGCTTGAAGAAAAAGAGAAGAAAAAAGAACAGCCACAGAAAGAAGAACAATCCAAGCAAAAAAAGATGAAGAAAAAATGAAGAAAAAAGTTTGTAAGCAATGTAAACTCTTCGTTCAAGGCGATGAATGTCCCATATGTCATGGAAAGGATTTCAGTTTTAACTGGCAAGGCAGGGTATATGTCTTTAATCCAGAAAAATCCATCGTCGCAAAAAAACTCGGTATTAAAGTGAAAGGCGAATACGCTTTAAAAGTAAAATAAAAGCAAAATGGAACTAAAACTTATTGAAAAAAAACAAAACCCTCTTTTAGAAAGAACTGAGTTAGTTTTTGAACTAGATACAAAAGGTGGTCCAACACCAAAAGAAGAGAACGTAAAGGAGGAAATCATAAAAAAAGAAAAAGTCTCGGAAGAAAACAATCCAGTTGAAATAAAAGGAATATATTCAAAATTCGGTACAACGAAAGCAATCGTGTATGCTTATATATATTCATCGCAAAAAGCCTTAGAAAAGCTAAAGAAAAGAAAGAAGAAAAAAGAAGAAAAGAAAAAATAAAGAAAATGGCAAAGAAAAAACAAAGAAAACCGAAAAGGTCTCCAAAAATATATCAATTCTATGAGGTAAAGGAAGGAAAAGTTATCAGGAAGGTAAAATTCTGTCCAAAGTGCGGCGCTGGAGTCTTCATGGCAAAACGCCCTGACACGTGGTACTGTGGGAAGTGTCATTATGTTGAAAGAATTGAAAAAAAATAAATTATTTCTTAAATTCTATTCGCTGCAGAATGAGCAGGTCTTCGGTTGTAAGCTTCTCTCCTTTTTTGATTTTTTCAAGCACGTCTTTCTCTTTTCGTAGTAGTTCTATCACGCCACCGCTTTTAGTGCCTTTCTTTTTGATAAGCTCTTTTATTTTCATCAATTTTTTTTGGAGTTCATCATTAACTTCTGTAAATTCTTTCTTGCTCTTTTCAAACAACTCTTTTACTTCAGTTTCTTTTTTCCTCAACTCTTCAACCTCATTCGCAAGCTTAATCAATTCCTCGTGTTTTTCTTGACTTTGCGCGGCAAGCGTCTTAACCTTCTCGTGAACTTCCCCGCTCTTCTTTTTCAATTCTTCTATGCGCTTAGAAATTGCATTTATTTCATTATCAAGTTCAAACAGAGCTTTTGCTTCATTCAACTGTTCTCTTAACTCTCTAATCTGTTTCATCAAACGTTGTTCTCTTGCAAAAGAAACAGCTTCGGTTTCAATAATCTGCTCAATTCTCTCTATCTCAGTCTTTATTTTGCTAGGATCTTTTTTAATCTTCAGCTCCTTTTTCAGCTTTCTTCTTTCAGATCTTTTCTCCTTTATCTTAGCTATTAGATTCCTTATCTCTTGATTAATCTTATTTCGTTCTTCCTTTTCTTTCTTAACTAAATCAGTAAGCTTATTTCGTTCTTCTTTCAACTTTCTAATCCTATCAATCAATTCAATCCTCTTCTTTTTTACTTCAGCTTTCTTTCTAAAATAACCTTCCTTCTGCTCATTTAGCTTCAATAACCTAGCCCTAAGTTTATTGATTTCTTTTTTCAACTGCCTAACTTCATCCTTTGATTTTTCTTTCATTTAGCATGATTAACCAAACAGTGCACCAAGTCCTGCGGCTGCCTTTTCTTCACTTACTTTTTCTTCCTTCTTCTCTTCTTTCTTCTCTTCTTTCTTTTCAGCCTTCGAAGCAGCAGGTGCAGCAGCTACAGCAACAGGAGCTGCTTTAGCCTTTTCAATGACCTCATCAATATTAACTCCTTCGAGCGCAGCAACCAATGCCTTAACTCTTGCTTCATCAACTTTCACACCAGCAGCTTCCAGGACTTTTTTTATATTCTCTTCATTAATTTGTTGTCCAGCCTTGTGTAAAAGCATTGCCGCATATACATATTCCATTTTTACACCTCCCATTTGATTTTATCAGCAAGCATAAGTACGCTTTTCTCACCAACAGCTAAATTCTCTTCAATTGTCTCTGGGCAAACAAACCCGCACTCAAGCGCAACAGCTTTGCATGAATTGAAGCATTCAGCAATCATCTCCTCGACTATCTCCTTAACAAAATAACCAATTTCCTTAGCGAGCGTTTTTGCTCTGTAAAAAGATTCAATTAAATCACTCATCAATTTTTCTTCATCAACAGCGAGTACATCCTTTCCGTATATCAAACCATCTTCATAAACAGCAAGTACATTCAATCCAATTTCCATAGGTTCGATGCCCAACCTTTTCAAAATCTCAGCAACCTTCTCTGAAATCTCTTCTCCTTCTTTCACAACAACTTTATCTTCAACAATATTTATCTTTCCACCTTCAACTTTCGTTTTTATGCCTAATGCACCCAGCTCTCCAATTATCGGACCCGGAGTAAACGGTGTTGGCCCAGCTTTTATCATAATATCGTTTGGAGCTATTTGTCCTGCTTTAGCTGGTGCTTTGCTCTTATTTTTTTGAATCAGCTTATACAAAACAAAAGGATTCTCCTTGCTGAAAACCAATGCGCAAATCCCTTGCAAATGATCCTCAAGTTTATCTATACCTTTCTTTTTTCTTGAAAGAGCATCAAGCGCGAGCTTAATCAACCTCTTTT
The DNA here is from genome assembly GCA_964519225.1 of uncultured Methanosarcinales archaeon. Taxonomy (GTDB): domain Archaea; phylum Nanobdellota; class Nanobdellia; order Woesearchaeales; family B54-G15; genus B54-G15. Next base: position 62,443 of record CAZFJK010000001.1, read on the forward strand.
TGGCAACCTTAATTAAAACTTTTCCTCTTAAAACGCTCCTAATCCGTCTCAACTGAGAAGCCGGCAGGTATGTCAAATCAGCTACACCGATAGTAGGATAACTCTCAAGAAGCTCGATTAATTCCTTTACTATCCTTTTCTTATACTCAGCAACATGCGCTTCTTGTTTTGCCATTTCAATCTCCTCTTTCAACCTCAACAGGCTTGCTCATCGTAAACTTCAATAAGACCTTATCAATGTTCCTTTCACCATTCTGTAGGGCATGGACAAGAGCTTCATAAACAGTTAATCCGTTTTCTGCAACCTCTTCATCAGCCATTTTCTCGTTGCCAATAGCAACCTGTGCCATCATAGCATTCTTTACACTAACCTGAACGAGTTTCTGCAATTTTTCATACAAAGTTTTTAAATTCACACCGGGTGCAATAATACAACCAGCCTTCGGATTAGGCATTTTCCCGCGCCTGCCAAGAACCTTACCAAAAATCGTTGCTACTTTCGGCATTACAGTGGCTTGTGCAACAAAAAAATCAAACTCCTTTGTCATTGCCTTCTGAACTTTCACATCTTTGTACTTATCAAATTCGTCAACCAAAATGACCTTATCGAAATATTTCTTTGCCTCTTCAAATAAATCAGGCGCGACAAAAGCGCATATCTTAACTTTTTTTCTTGGATATTTCAGTTGAACAAACAAATTAAGCTGATTTTCAGGTTTCTTAAGATCGAGGTCCTTTAAAGTGATTATCAAATCGTATGTCTGAACAAAATTCCGCTTTTTAGCAGAAGCCTTCAGCTCCTGAATTGCCTTAAGAAAATTCTCCTTTTTCATTTTCCCTCCTATTAACTCAACGTTAATAGTCCTTACGGGTTATTCCTTCGACTTAACTCTTAGTTTATAAATATATCGAAAAATAAGCCTATTCCCATCGCACAGCCTCTGCTATTTCCACCTTCGTTGCTTTAAGGGCAGGAAGTAAACCTGCGAAACTTGAAACAAGAACAGCACCCCCAACCGAAAGCAGAATAAGTAAAGGATTGACCGAAACTTCTAACATACCAAAAAACCGTGTCCTTGCAACCACTTCAAAGAGTTTTGCAAAACCAATCCCCAAACAAGCGCCAAGAACTCCGCCAAAAAAACCAAAAAAAGCAGATTCTACCAAAAACAAAAAGAGAATATGTTTCTCTGTACAGCCGAGTGCCCGCATTATACCTATTTCTCGTCTCCTTTCTAGAACAGATGAATACATCACATTCATTATACCTATGCAACCGACTAAAATAGATATTCCCGCAATACCTAAAACAAAGTATTTTATAATATTAAATACTTTTAAAAAAGAACTCATTAAATCCTCCGCTGTTTGCACAGTAAAATCCTCTTCACCTTCCTTTACGCCATGCTTTTTTCTAAGTGTTCTTTTAATCCTATCAACTACAAAGTCCAGCTCATCCTTTTTTGTCACCTGAGCAACGAAAAAGGAATACCTTTCTTTTTTTCCAACTATATCCCAAAGAGCCTCTAATGAAATCACAACATGAGAATCATCCTGTTTGTTGCCAATCCTGTCAATTAGCCCTACAACTTTAAAGCTCTTTCCACTAATCATTATCTTATCTCCAAGTTTAACTTCATCATCAAACAGATTCCCAGACCAAAGTTCATAACCAATCAAAGCATCCCTATCACCCTCAAGATAAGAACCCTTAAACAGATCAACTCCATAACTAAATTTAACTGCATCGAATTCCTTATCAACACCAACAACATAAACCTGTTTTTTCCTATCATGCCATTCAATAACGGACTGCTTAGAATACAGACCAGTTGCTTTTGCTATACCATCAACCAATTTAAGCGCAGAAAGATCTTCTTTATCAAGCTCATGAAAAATAATCCCAGTTAAACCGCTTCCGGGCAGAACAAAAATTTTGTCAGCACCAATCGCAGAGAACTGTTCTTCAACACTTTTTGTTAAACCGTTTCCAAGCAAAAACAAGGAAACAATCGCACTAACTCCAATTACTATGCCCAGCACAGTCATCCAACTCCTTATTTTTCTACTCAAAATACCCTTCAAAGCTAAGCCAAACATCATCTTCTCATCACTTCAACAGGATCTAATTTAGAGGCATGCCATGCAGGAAATACCCCCGCACTGCAACCAACCAAAAACGAAATAGCAAGTCCGAGCATAGCAACATAAGGACTAAAAATAGGATTTACTTCGATCATTAAATACGCTGATATAAACTTAGAAACTATGCTTGCAAATACCCACCCAAAAAACAATCCAAAGAGTCCTGCCAATAAACCAATGATTCCTGATTCGATAAGAAAAATAAAAAAAATCGCTTTGTTCGTTGCTCCAACTGCTTTCATTACTCCAATATCCCTTATCCTCTCGTAAACAGAAGTGTACATCGTAGTTATAGTTCCGGTTATACTTACGAGAACAGAAACAAACGCAATTCCGACAAGAACAATTTGAATAATGCCGAGCATTCTCTGAATTCGCTTAGCTAATTGCTCTGCTGTTTGAACATTAAAGCTCTCTTCTGTTCTGATCTTTTCGAGCCTACGCTCAACCCTTTCAGCAATATTGGAAACGTCCTCTCCTTCAACAGTAAGCGCAAAGATAGCAGGAAAGTTCTTTGAACCTGTAAGAACCTCGAATTCGGACAATCTTATTCTTATCAACCCGTCGTGAATCGGGCTTCCACTTCTTTTTTGAATACCTACCACCTTAAACCTCTTTCCATTTATCAACAAATTCTTTCCAACGTCAATCTTTCCATCAAAATCATCAACAACTCTGCTTCCGACAACCGCAACACCTTTATCCTTTACCTTGAATTCCCTTCCCTTTGAAATGGCAAAGAAAGAAAATTTCTTAATCAGCGTTAAACCTTCTTTATCAATAGGCACGCCCCACACAGGAACCAACTTTTTAGTTCCGCAACACTCAACCAGCATACCCTCAAAATTTACACCTTTTGCAACCTGAATTCCAGGCGTCTTTTCAACAATAGAAAGATCTTTTTCAGTCAATAGCTCGCTGCTCATCTTTGACTCAAGCAAGTTCTTTGATTGCCCGGCAAAAACAAAAACCCTGTTATAACCTATCTCCTCAAAAGCATTCCTGACAGCAACCTGCATTCCTCTACCCAAAGATATAAGAGAGATTACCATAACAACGCCAATTAAAATTCCTACTATAGTAAGAAATGTTCGTTGTTTTCTTTTCAGCAGAGTTCTAAAAGCCAAAAGAAAGTACTCCCTCATCGTTTTTTCTTCTTTCTAATTTTAAAAAAGTACACGAATGTGCTAATACAAAGCACAACAACTGCAAGAAAGACATACGTGCCAATCCTCTTCTTTGTTGTAATTTTTAAAGGAACTTCAATGATCTTTTTATACTTTCCATTATTCGCATCATAGTAAGAGAGCTGAAGTTTCAAAGAGATATCTTTCTTCAGTGGAATTAAAACAAATTCAGCACTATCATAATCATCAGAATCTATGGTTCCTATATACTTCTTTCCCGAAATCACTTCATAGCCATTATTATCTTCAAGCAAATCAGCACTTAGCAACTTTATCTTAGTCAAACCCTTGTTCACAAATTTTAACCTAACTTTTCCTTCTGATCCAAGTCTCTTGAAATCGCTTTCATCAACTAAGACCATCAAATCAGGAGCATCCCCTATCAACAAACCGATATAGGTAGATTTAGAATACAAAACACCTGATTCGTCTTCAAAAGTTATATTTACAGGCAACTTATAAGCTCCGGCTTCAGCATCCGGTAAAGCAACAACTTCAAACGATAGTGTCTTTGAGCTGTTTTCTTCCAACCGATAAAGATTCTTTTCGAGAATACCTCCATAAGGCACAAATGGAACAGAAGCATCAAGTCCTATTGAAATCTTTATATTCTCAAAAGCAGAATCCGCACCATTAAATAACTTAAAAAACAGAGTTGCTTTTTTTCCAGGCGGAATCGGATCTGGAAATGAATTTACCTTAACATCAAGTATTGCATCGCGCGTCCTAACATTGATCTCAAAAGCATCCGGCTCAATCCAACCAGAACCACTATACTTATACCTCAGCTTAAGCTCGTTTTCTCCTTCCACAGCAGCAGGATCTACTAAAAGTTTAAATTCAACGAACGCTGCATTTTCATCAGTAGACAGTCCATTCAACCTTCCTACTACTTTCCTTCGCTCTTCTCCAGGATAAAGAGAAAATGGAAACTCTGGCAAAACCTCAATAACAAGATTATCCACACCATTTAAACCAAGATTCTCGACAGAAAATCTCAGTCTGACCATTCTTCCTGGCTCAACTGGATCTGGCTCTTGCTTTTGCAATGAAATCTGAATATCTGGCGCACTTGGATACGAAGAAAAAGCAAACCCTATGCAAAACAACAAAATGAATATCCAAAGTACAAATCTTTTATTCGTTTTTAGCCACCCCTTTTTATTGAAATGATTTTTCCATCCTTTAAATAAATTTTCCTCTGTGCATAGTCAGAAACTGCTTTTTCATGTGTAACAACAATTATCGTCTTTCCATAATCCTCATTTATTTTCTTAAAAATATCCATAATCTGTTTTCCTGTTTTACTATCCAAATTTCCAGTCGGCTCATCAGCAAGCAACAGAGAAGGGTTATTAGCAAGTGCCCTTGCTATAGCTGTTCTCTGCATTTCACCACCGCTAATCTCATTCGGTTTATGAAACATCCGTTTTTCAAGACCAACCATTTTCAGCAGTTCAGCAGCGCGCCTTATTCGTTTTTTTCTTGGAACACCATCAAATAAAAGAGGCAATGCAACGTTCTCAAGCAGATTAAGTGTCGAGATTAAGTTAAACTGTTGAAAAACAAAACCGATTTCTTGACGCCTTATCTTACTCAATGCATTATCATCAAGTTGTGCCACATTTTTGTTTTTGAAATAGACCTTTCCTCTTGTAGGTCTATCCAAACAGCCTATGATATGCATCAAAGTACTTTTTCCACTTCCGCTTGGACCTGTAATCGCGATGAATTCTCCTTGCTCAATGGTAAGATCAATTCCTCTTAAAGCAGGAACCCTTACATCGCCAAGGAAATAATCTTTGTATACATTAACGAGTTTAACTATATGCATATTCTCAAAAAAACAACAAAATTTTAAATAAGTTTTTCTAAAAAACCAAAAATAAAATGCTTAAAGAAAAAAAGAAAAGAAGAGCCAAGATATTTCTTGGAATGCTTATAGCAGTAATTATGACAACCAGTATCATAGGATTCATGTCAGGATTCCGCGGCACGCGTTATCGCTACAAAGATTTCAAATTCATATTTGAAAATGAAATGTATTGGATTAAAATAAACAATCAAAAAATTGGATTTCATTTTCCACCAGACAATGTTGAGAAGATTCCTGCAGAAGGATTAGAAAGCATAAAATCAACAAGAATGGTTTATATAAGCTTTAACACAACACCAAATCAGCATCTAGATTTAGCCAGGCTTGACCTCCAAGAAAAACTTAATTTTATAGGAATCTACTCAGTGCAAGGAAGTGCAGCAGCAAACTATACCTTTCTGCCGCGAATCGACTGCAACAATGCAACTCAATATGTTCCGGTCATCATGTTTGTTTCAGGAAACGAAACAAAAATATTTAAAACAGATCAAAATTGCATTATTGCCCAAGCTAAAACAGGAATTGATTTTTTAAGACTAAAAGACAGAATAGTATACGAAACTTATGGCATAATTAAAAATGAATGATGAAAAAGAAAAACAAGCAGAACAAGGAGAAGAAAAACCACAAAAAAAAGATTCAACTCTTTTCTTGGTCTCAATCCTCATAATCATAGGAATTGTTGCTGGAATTATCATCTGGCGCATCGCCATTCCAACTGAAAAAGTAACAACAATAGATGATCTTCACAAACTAAACCTTGAGGGAAAATTAAGCGAAGACAAAGGCTACATCTATAATGGATTCTCATTCGTATTCTATGATGGAATGTGGTACACCCAATCAAGAATAGGAAACACATTGCTAAATGTCCCAATGCACTTCGGACCAAGAGATTTAGAAAATATTACAGTAAAAGGAAAGATAAACGACAGATTCAAGCAAAAACGTATATACATAACCTTTGACCCAGAAGACCCAAACATGCAATATCTTGCTCTTTCAGCATCTGAATTAAGTCTTTTTTTAGCTAAGGGACTCGACCTCGAACCAAAAGCTGCCTGCACAAAAAACATCACAGAAGCATGCGCCAACATACCAATTCTGAATTGCTCCAATAAGAAAAAAGCTATAATCTACCTAAATCAAGATAATGAGACAGGAGTAGAATTAAAAGGAAATTGCATAGAAGTCAAAGGAGATAAAATGAACCTAGTTAGGGCAGTTGATAGACTAATCTTAAAGTGGCTCGGCGTAATGCCTTAAAACTTAAACTTCCTTAACTCCGTTCTCATTAGGAATCACAAATCTAATTCCTACGCCAAGCCTGATCAAAGCACTCAGCAAAGCCATATGCTCATAACCGCTACCGCTCGTTAAATTAACAGCAACCTCTATACCAACGATTCTTTTTGCAAGCTCATCAACAAGAAATTTTATCAATTCATCCATATTTACATTTTCATTAAATTGTATAACCTCAACCTTTCTGCTATCCGCCTTAAATCTGTCCTTTGCAAAAGGCGTTATCAGAATAACTTTTTCCCAATCAGCAGAATCGATCAATTTAGCAACAGTACTCCAAGTTCCTTTTCCAGTCGAAAGACATGCTATAAGTGTCGTCATAACACAAAGAACTCAGCTCTGCTTAAATTTTTTTCTGAGCGAATCAACAATTCTATTAATCGCAACCTCATACGCAGCATCCCTTAGGCTATAGCCATTTAACCTTGCAAGATCAAAAACCCTGTCGAAAGCAGATGTAATCTTTTCTTTCAGCTCGCGATCAACTTTTTCAGCATCCCATTTTGTATTGTTTAAATTCTGCAGCCATTCAAAATAGCTTACAATAACACCTCCGCTATTAGCGATAATATCCGGCAAAACCTCTATTCCTCTTTCAAATAAAATCCCGTCAGCCTCTTTTGTTACAGGACCGTTTGCAAGCTCAACAATTACCTTTGCTTTTACCTTACCAGCATTTTCTTTCTTAATTTGATTTTCAAGTGCTGCTAAAACAAGAACATCAACATCAAGCTCAAGCAATTCAGCATTGCTTATTTTCTCACTATTGTTAAATCCGACAACACTTCCATTCTGCATTTTCCAATCTATCAGCTTGTCAATATCAAGCCCTTCAGCTTTAAAGCAACCCCCTTTTGAATCGCTTACAGCAACAATCTTAAAACCGGCATCAGCCAAGAATTTAGCCATGTTCCTACCGGCATTACCAAAACCCTGAATAGCAACTCTTTCAGCCTTAATTCCAGTTCTTTCTAAAAATCTCTGCAAAACAAAAAAACCGCCCCTGCCTGTTGCAGTTTCTCTTCCAACAATGCCACCATTTGCTATGCTCTTTCCAGTAACTATTGCTTTAACATCTTTGCCAACAATTTTGCTATACTCATCCTGTATCCAATCCATAACCTGTGCATTTGTATAAACATCAGGAGCAGGTATGTCCTTTTCAGGCCCAATAAAATCAGCAATCTTATGTGTAAATTCTCGTGTTAATCTTTCAATCTCTGTCTTGCTTAATCTCTTAGGATCAATGCAAACACCCCCTTTTGCACCGCCGTACGGCAAATCACAAACACTGCACTTCCATGTCATCCACATAGCTAATGCCCTAACTTCATCAAGATTAACATTTGGATGATACCTTATTCCGCCTTTCGTTGGTCCAAGCACACTGCAATGCTGAACCCTATATCCAGTAACATTAATCACATCACCATTATCCAAACGCAAGGGAAAATTCAATGCTAACTCTCTCTCTGGTTTTTTCAACTGATTGATTATCCATTCCTCAATATTCAGCCTTTTGGCTACTTCTTCAAATTGTTTAACTGCATTCTCATACGGATTCATTTTCAAACAGAAAATCTCTTGCACTTGCTGCTGCAATAGCCCCCTGAGCAGCAGCGACTATAATCTGCTTCAAAGGAACATTAGTAAGATCGCCAGCAGCAAAAATTCCTCTAACATTTGTCCTCATCCCATGATCAACAACAACATAGCCTTCTTCATCGAGCTTAACTTCAAGCATTGTAGCAAGCGCATTACATGGTTCTAAACCAATTTCAATAAAGATACCATCAACAGCAATAGATTTTTCTTCACTTTTCTGCTCAAAAATCAATTCTTTTACAAACTTATCGCCCCTAATCTTAAGAGGAACAGCATTCAAAAAAAGTTTTATCTTCTCATTCCTAATCACTTTATCAACCAAGACCTTATCTGCTCTCAGTTTATCACGTCTGTAAACCAAATAAACCTCTTTTGCAAAATTCGCAAGATGCAACGCAGAACTGACAGCACTGTTTCTTCCACCTATAACAGCAACCATCTTATCTTTATACAGTGGAGCATCGCAAACCGCACAATAACTAACGCCTTTACCAGCAAATTCGCTTTCTCCCTCTATCCCAAGTTTCTTTTTTTTGCTTCCGCAAGCAAGAATTATCGATCTGCTTTCATATTTTCCATTCAATAAAAAGCTGGCATTCTTTTTCTCAATTCTATCAACTCCTTCATGAACAATCTCAACATCATAGCTCTTAACATGTTTTAGAAAATTCTCAATCAATGCTCTTCCTTCAATCTGTTCAAAACCCAAATAATTCTCAACAACAGCAGCTTCGCTTATCATACCACCTTCCTGAACACAAAATAAAACAGTTTTCAATCCAAACCTTGCGCTATACAGAGCTGCATTTAAACCAGCAGGTCCGCAGCCAATAATCGCAACATCATACATTTTACAAATTTACAGATTTCTATCAAGCCACGCCCTTATCTCATCCTCGTGAATCAAACCTATAAATTCATCAACAACTTCTCCATTCTTAAACAACTTTACTGCAGGAATACTCCTAATGCCATATTCAGAAGCCTTGGCAGGACTTCCATCAATGTTCATCTTTACAAATACAACCCTATCACCATATTCTTCTTCAAGTAATTCAAGTCTCGGCGTTAGAGCATGACATGGACCGCACCAGTCTGCATAAAAATCAACTAAAACCGGCTTTTCTGCGCTTCTTTCAATAACCTCTTTTTGAAAATTAGCATCATTTACCTCAATCATAAACCACCACCAAAAGACTGAGCAATGCAATACCTATATATATTTATCGGAAGTTTTTTCTTATCAGAATCACCTTAAGTTTATCAAAACTTTCTTTGACAGCCTTCCTTAACTCATACCCTCCTATTTTCAACAGATTTGCCTTTCTTTTTCTTCCAACAAGCTCTACAAACCCTTTTCCAGATATTTTCTTTCCATTCCAGTCACCAAAAACCTTTACAGGTCCTTCCCAGTAGTTTATTGCTCCGAACAATAATTCCTGGTCTTGCATAAAGCTTGAAATCCTCAGCTTCAAATTCTCAGTAGGAAAAGAAAGCTGCCATGCAACATCATAAACTGCACCAGTAACATTACTTTCCCACTGCTCCAATGCAACGCACTCAAATGGTACCTCTCTTACCTCACCATCGGGCTCGGAGATATAAGCCCTATAAATTGTATTGTTTCTAAAAATAAATCTATAGCAAACAATATCTGTTCCGTGATCGAGCTTTATGCTAAACCAGTCCCACCCTAAAGCTGGAGAATAACTTACATTAGCCCATTGATGGTCCATCCAAGATATTCCCTCGCATTTCTTTCCAAGCACTTCACCCTCGGCTTTCAAATCACTATATGAATAATACCATGTCCCCCCAACGCCAGGAAGGCTAACCCAACCATTTTTCCCTTGGATAATAGCATCTTTTTTCGAATTCAGCAAAAGGTCAACAAAATCATTTTTAATTCTCAAATTTTCACCTATCCTTTCAATTAGATGAATACTAAATCCGCCAACCATTGGTCTAATGTAGCCTACGTTCAATCTTTTGCCTACAAAACTGTTCTTTGAAACAAAGGTTATTGGCATTATAACTGCTTTCTTTTCTGCCATACTTAAATCGTACAAAACACTATGTGCAAAATAGCCCTCTCGCAAACCAAAACCCCCCATTAGTTTGCTTATAATAGGTATGTTCGCTTTGACAGGATCGATCTTAAACAAACAATTCATAAATGCATAATTCTTTCTTCCAACCTTAAGAAATCCATTGAAATACCACCATTCAACAACTGCTTTATGCTTATGGTCATCGTCAGGTAACCTTAATCTTCGCAACCCCATATTCTAAAAATTTTAAGAAGCATTTATAAAATCTCTGATCAAAATCAAAAAATATCTAAATTTTGGAAAAACTTAAAACCAAAAAACCTTTTTAACTGAAAATGCGCATCACTAAAAAGATGAGTTTTTCAGCTCTCCTCAGCAAACATCCAGAAACAATAGAGGTATTTCTCCGCTATGGAATGCACTGCGTTGGCTGTGTTGCTGCAAGCTTTGAAACAATAGAACAAGGAGCAAAAGCTCATGGCATAGATCCAGATCAACTTGTAAAAGACCTCAATGCTGCTATAAAAAAGAAAAGGAGGTGAAAAAAATGCCAACAATAATCGTAGATAAGGAAAAATGCGTTGGTTGTGGAGCATGCGTTGCTTTATGCAAAAACTTTAAACTCGATTCAAACGGAAAGGCAGAACCAGTTAAAGCTAAAGTCGACAAAATAACTTGCGAACGTGAAGCAGCATCAAACTGCCCTGTCGATGCGATAAAGATAGAAGAATAGAAAAATAAGATAAAAAAGAAAAGGCATAAACAATAAAAAATGTTCTTTTCACTTAAAGAATTCATAGATGCAATAATAATGATCTTTGCAGTCGGATTTATTTTTTCAGCATATCTTAGAAGATACAGACCAATAACAATCCACGAGTTTTACTTCGGCAGAATACACTGGCGTGACCTCCGCTTTGCAATAGCAATAACAGCACCAGCAATTATTCTCCATGAACTAGCACACAAATTCACAGCCTTATCATTCGGACTAACAGCAACATTCCATGCAGCATATCTCTGGCTTTTAATTGGCATCATGTTAAGGCTGTTCGGCTCGAGCATAATCTTCTTTGTTCCAGCATATGTAAGCATAACCGGTGCAGCAAACAATCTTGCCTATGCACTCATTGCTCTCGCAGGACCATTAACAAATCTTGTAATCTGGCTTATATCTGCACACGCGCTCAAAAAGGCATCGCATGAAAAAATACCTTTCCTTCATCTCACAAAAGAAATAAACAAATTCCTCTTCATATTCAACATGCTTCCTATTCCTGGCTTTGACGGATTTCAGGTTTATGCAAACCTAATAAAATTCATTTTTTAAATACAAAACCTATTTTTTTAAAAAAATAAATCTTTAAAAAGAGGTCTCTTCTCCAAAAAGAAGGGCTTCTTTGAAATCGCATCAACTCGTCTCAAGGATCGCAAAACAAGCAACTGAAGAATTCTATTCACCTTTTCCTCCAAACTATAAAATCGGCAGGACAAAATACATCATCGTTGCTGGAAGTGTAATGAGCGGCGTTGGCAAAGGAATATTTGCTTCTTCGCTTGCAAAACTGATAAAATATTATGGCTTTAAGATAGAGCCTATAAAGATAGATGGATACTTAAATCAGGATGCGGGAACATTAAATCCTTTCAGGCACGGCGAAGTTTTCGTTCTTGATGACGGCACAGAATGCGACATGGACCTCGGCAGCTACGAAAGATTTCTCAATACAACACTAACAAAAGATAACTATCTAACAGCCGGAATGATATTTAAAAAAATCCTTGAAAAAGAAAGAAAAGGTCATTATCTCGGCCGAGATGTTCAATTCATTCCTCACGTAACTGGTGAAATAAAGATTTCTTTAAGAAACCTAGCAGTAAAGTCAAAAGCAGATATGGTTCTTCTCGAAGTGGGCGGCACTGTCGGCGATTATGAAAATGCCTACATTATCGAAGCAATAAGAGAACTAATTTATGAAGAAGGAAAACAAAACGTTTGTTTCATAAACGTCAGCTATATTCTCGAACCTCAAAATCTTGGTGAACAAAAAAGCAAACCAGCACAGCTCGGCTTAAACAGATTGTTAGCTTTGGGTATACAACCAGACATCGTTGTATGCAGAGCACACAAACCAGTAACTCAGAAGATAAAAGAAAAGATAAGCGTCTATTCAAACGTTCCTCTGCGATATGTCATAGGCCTGCATGATATCGCAACTGTTTATGAAGCGCCTTTACTATTAAAAAAACAACGTGTCGATGATCTCGTTCTCGAAAAACTCAATCTTTTGCGAAAAGCAAAGAGATTGAAACAAGCAATAAACCTGAAAAAATGGCGTCGTTTCGTTAAACAATATCTTAATGCAGAAAAGCGCACCACTATAGCAATAGCAGGAAAATACACTGGCCTACGTGATAGCTATGCAAGCATTCTCAAAGCAATCGAACATGCGGCAACAGCATGCAATGCGAGAGCATCTGTGAAATTCATCGAAACAACAAACATTCGCTCAATCAAAGACGCTGCCGACGCATTAAAAAATGTTGATGCACTGGTTGTTCCTGGAGGTTTTGGTAAAAGAGGCGCTGAAGGAAAGATGGCTTGTATCTCATACGCCAGAAGAACAAAACTTCCATTTCTAGGACTTTGCTTTGGTTTTCAGCTAGCTGTAATTGAATTTGCAAGAAACAAATGTCAGCTAAAAAAAGCCAGTTCAACAGAACTTGATCCAAAAACAAAACACCCAGTTATCTGCATCCTACCCGAGCAAAACCTTGAAAAACTCGGCGGAACAATGCGTCTCGGAAGCTATCCAGCAAAACTTAAACTAAACACGCTTGTTTGGAAACTTTATAAAAAACAAGCAATAATACACGAGCGCCATAGACATCGCTATGAAGTAAATCCAGAATATGTTCAGCTTCTCGAAAACAGAGGACTGGTCTTTTCAGGAACATCTCCAGATGGCTTGCTTATGGAATTCCTTGAATTGCCGCAAGAAGAACATCCTTTTTTCATAGCAACACAAAGCCATCCAGAATTCAAATCCAGGCCAATGCAACCAGCACCGTTATTCTTAGGCTTGATTAAAGCAGTATTGAAATAAAAGGAATAAATTTTTAAACAAACCTCTGTTTTTTCTTTGGAATGGGCATTCGTGCATTATATGAAAAACACTACAAAAAATTAATGATCATACCTTTCCTGCTTTTACTCCTCGCTATAATTCAAATAGCATATCAAACAGCTACAACAGGCGACTTCATTCATAAAGGCGTTAGCCTAAAAGGCGGTGTAACCATAACGATTCAAAAACCAATTTCAGTTCACGAACTTGAGCAATTTCTAAGGAAAAAATTTCCAAAAGCAGATATCCAAATCAGAGCGTTATCAAAAGCAGGAAAGCAAACAGCCACAATCATAGAAGCTTCTGATATTAATCCTGATCAGCTTCAATCTGTGCTAAAAGAAAATCTTGGTGATGAAGTAGAATTCTCAACTGAGGTAATGGGCTCGGCCTTAGGAGAAAGCTTCTTCAGGCAAACAACAAAAGCATTAATCTTTGCTTTTATATTTATGGCAATCGTCGTATTTTTCTATTTCAAAACTTTCACACCAAGTATTGCAGTTATCCTTGCTGCTGTTTCTGACATCATTGTCACGCTAGCTATTGTAAATCTTCTTGGAATTAGACTAAGCACAGCAGGAATAGCTGCTTTCCTAATGCTCATAGGTTACTCTGTTGATACAGATATATTGCTAAGCACAAAAACACTGCGCAGAAAAGAAAATCCAGTTCAAGGAATCTATGCAGCAATGAAAACAGGTTTGATGATGACAGCAACAACACTAACAGCCGTAATAATTGCTTTAATCCTTGCCCAATCACCTGTTTTAAAACAAATAATGACAATATTACTAATAGGATTGCTCGTAGATCTTCCAAACACATGGCTTCAGAACGCAGGAATCCTAAGAATCTATCTAGAAAGAAAAAAGAAAAAATGGGAAAGATAAAACAAATATTCACATCATTTCGCGTAATCCTTGCATTAATACTTGTATTACTTGCAATCGTTGCAATACATCCAAATCCATTTGCAAAAGGCGTTGCTATCAGGGCTGTTAAATTCAACAGCAGTGCTGCAATAGCAGGAATTCCATCACCAAAGCCGGCAACACCTCCGATGAGCAGAGAGGTTGTATTGGCAATAAATAACATTCCGATAAAAACAATCGAAGACTTTTATGCAATTTCATCAAAAATAGAACCGAACAGAACAGTCTATATCAAAACAAACAAAGATGTGTACAAACTTGTCACAAAAGAAAACGAAACATACTTTGGCTTAACAGTATATCAAGCTCCTAAAACAAATATTAGAAAAGGCTTAGACCTCGCTGGCGGAACCCGCGTTCTGCTAAAACCAGAAAAACCTCTTTCTAAAGACGAAATGGAAATGCTCATAGCAAACATGAAATACAGATTAAACATCTACGGCCTTAGTGATGTTGTTGTTCGTGAAGCTTCGGACCTTGCAGGAAACCAATACGTCTTAGTTGAAATAGCAGGAGCAAAAGAAGAAGAAGTCAAAGAACTACTTGCAAAACAAGGAAAGTTCGAAGCAACCATCGGCAATAAAACAGTATTCAGAGGGGGTTCTGACATAACTTATGTTTGCAGATCAGCAGATTGCGCAGGCATTGATCCTCAATACGGCTGTGGAAAAGGCACTGACGGTTGGATATGCAGATTCAGATTTGCAATTTCTCTAAGTCCAGAAGCAGCAAAAAGACAGGCAGAACTCACAAAAAACCTTTCAGTCGTCACGCAAAATGGTGAGCAATATCTCAGCGAAAAACTCGTTCTTTACCTTGATAACAAAAAAGTCGATGAATTAAACATTGGTGCTGAACTAAAAGGCAGAGCAGTAACAGATATCTCAATAAGCGGCTCTGGCATTGGAAGAACAAAACAAGAAGCAATATTCAATGCATTGCAAAACATGAAACGCTTACAAACAATCCTAATCACAGGAAGCCTGCCAGTAAAACTTGACATCGTAAAAACAGACGCTATATCTGCTGTTTTTGGTCCTGTTTTTCTCAAAAATGCATTGCTCGTCGGCTTCGTAGCCCTTATCGGCATTGGAATCATAATCTTCATCAGATACAGAAGAATATCAATAGCCATTCCTATCATGCTTACGTGCTTAACAGAACTAATTATCTTACTCGGATTTGCTGCACTCGTCGGCTGGAACATAGACCTAGCAGCAATCGCAGGAATAATAATTGCTATCGGCACAGGAGTAGATCACCAGATCGTTATAACAGATGAAATACTTCGCGGAGAAGCACAAACAACACACGATTGGCGAAGGCGCATTAAAAATGCATTCTTCATAATAATGGCAGCATTCACAACAACCGTTGTTGCAATGATCCCTCTATGGTTTGCAGGAGCTGGCCTTCTAAAAGGTTTTGCTCTTACAACCATCGCAGGAATAACTATTGGCGTTTTTATCAGCAGACCCGCATATGCAAAAATAGTAGAAATTCTTCTTAAAAAATGAATCAAAAGATTATTGCAATAGCACTAATCGCACTCGGAACCCTTTTTACCTCAATTGCAGCTACCCTATACAAGCTTGGCGCTGATAGCTGGAATTTCATAACAATCTTTATTGGATTTTGTCTCTATTTCACAGCAGGCATTTTGCTTATTCTAGCTTTGAAAAGAGCAGAAGTTACCCTTGTCTATCCTGTATTTGCAACCTCATACATATGGGTTCTAATAATTGCATTTTTCCTGTTTAAAGAAAAATTCAATTTCATCAAGATATTTTCAATATTCCTAATCATTCTCGGCATTACAGCATTGTCTTTTGGTTCGCATCAACAAACAAATCAAAAAATCAAAGCCGAACTAAAATGACAACGCATTGGTGGGGCATAACACTTGTAGCAATCTCGTCTTTAATAGCTGGACTAGGACCAACATTCCTAAAACGAGGAAGCGACAATTTCGACCTAAAAGATGTTTTTAAGTTCAAACTAAAAAAACTCGTAAAAAATAAAAATTTAGTAAAAGGTGCTCTCCTTTATTTTTTGGCAACCCTCTTCTTTGTCCCAGGATTGCGCGGCGGTGAAATCAGCATTCTCTATCCAGTTGCATCATCAACCTACATATGGGTTTGCATATTCTCAAAAATCATTCTAAAAGAAAAAATAAACATCACAAAAGCCTTTGGAATAGCACTAATAATCCTTGGAATTTCTCTCTTAGGGATATTTAAGTAAGTTTTTTAATGTCTTATTCTCTCCTTATCCCATGCCCATAATCATCTCTCTCGGAGGTTCAGTTATCATTAACGAAAAAACCCAACTTCCAGATACAAAATTTCTAAAAAGATTCATTAATCTAATTAAATCATTCAAACAAAAACGTTTCATTATTGTATGCGGCGGCGGAACAACAGCAAGAAATTACATGCAAGCACTAAAGCAAATATCAACAACAACATCAAAAGAACTCGATCTGCTAGGCATAGAAGCAACACTTCTTAATGCAACTCTACTAAAACTTGCATTTAAAAATTATGCCCATAAAACCGTTGCTCAAAATCCGACAAAGCGCATTCGCTTTAAGCATGTCTTGATAGCTGCCGGCTGGCTTCCAGGACACAGCACAGACTATGATGCAGTTCTTTGGGCTAAAACCTACAAAGAAAAACAAATCATAAACATAACCTGCGTTGATATGCTTCACGATAAAGACCCAAGAATTTATCCAGATGCAAAACCAATTCCAAGAGCAACATGGAAAGAATTTTTCAAAATAATTAACAGTAAGTGGCGTCCAGGAATGAAAGCTCCATTCGACCCAAAGGCTTCAAGACTGGCTGCAAAACTCAACCTAAAACTTATTCTTGTTGGAAAAGATATAGAAAATCTCAGAAACTTAATTAAAGGAAAAACGTTTAGAGGAAGTGTAGTAGAATGATATT
>CAZFJK010000002.1:0-15903 GCA_964519225.1 uncultured Methanosarcinales archaeon
CAATCCTTGAAAACTAATTAAGCGGTTGGTTAAATCCTTTTAGTCAAGAGGACGGCACGGTCAACTTAAGTTTTATTAATAACTTATTTCTCCACTGCTCTAAAAATAAAAAAAGAAAAAAGGAGGTGATAAAAACGCTATTCAACGAATTAGCAAGATCGTGTTATTTCCTTAAAAAAATCTTTGCCCGAAAGCTGTTGCACGAAGAATCAAGTTGATACTATGGTAAAATTCAAGAATCGTGCAATAAAGCATGTAAGCGAAAAATATTAATTTAAAAACAGAAAAAAATTTTAGATTGAGATTAAAAATGGCTAATATTCCTAAGTTTAAAAATAAAGCTCAATTTTTGAGGTGGTGGAGACAGCTATCTGATCAACAAGCGGTAGAATTCTCTCAAGAACCAGTAGTTCAAAAATGGATTAAAAAGTGTTGGGAACTTCCAGAAACACGGGAAGAATTAGTAACAATAGCTCGGAAAACTGGCATAGTCATAAAAAGAAAAGCTAACAAAATCATTGTTGAAAAGACAGAAAATCTTGAATTACCAGAGCTGCTTTCTTTCTGTCCG
The DNA here is from genome assembly GCA_964519225.1 of uncultured Methanosarcinales archaeon. Taxonomy (GTDB): domain Archaea; phylum Nanobdellota; class Nanobdellia; order Woesearchaeales; family B54-G15; genus B54-G15. Next base: position 572 of record CAZFJK010000002.1, read on the forward strand.
GATACTTTAAAAATTGAAATTACTGGAGTTAAAGAAGTTTCTTCCCAATTGTCCTATAGATATATGGACCAAAAACTTCTTGGAGAAGGCGGAATGGGAAGGGTGATTCTAAGTATCGATACAATGTTCCATAGACCTGTTGCAAGAAAATTCAGTCTTAACCCCGAATTTGTTGAACAATTTTTGCGAGAAGCAAAAATCACAGGCTATCTTGATCATCCTAATATAGTTCCCGTACATGAAATAGGTGAAGAAAACGGGGAGATATATTTCTCTATGAAGGCAATCCAAGGCAGAGATCTCGAAACTGCGATTAAAGAAAATCACAAAAAAGGCTTCAACAAACAAATGTTGAACGATATGTTACAAATCTTTCTTAAGATATGCGACGCAATATCATACGCGCATTCAAAAAACATAATTCACCGCGATATAAAGCCTGCAAACGTCATGGTTGGAGAGTTCGGTGAGGTTTACGTTACTGATTGGGGACTAGCTAAACATTTAGCTGAAGAAGATCAAAATGGCATTTTTGCTTTGTCCGGCGAAAAAGTTTATCAGACGCTTGAAAAAGGTGAAGTTAAAGGAAGCCCTCATTATATGCCTCCAGAGCAAGCTGATGGAAAGGCTGATAAACGTTCTGATATATATGCTTTAGGAGCGCTGCTTTATGAAATACTTACAGGAAGAAAATTTAGAAAGTTCAGAAAAGGAATTTCTCAAGTAGAAGCACTGGTAACTATTATCAAATCAAACGGTTTTGTTAATTTTATACCTCCAAGAAAATTAAATCCTAAAATTCCTCCACCTCTCGAAAGCATAGTTCTCAAAGCAGTTCAATCAGCTCCAGAAGAAAGGTATCAAAGCGTTGAAGATTTAAAACAAGATATTAAAGCTTTTCTTTTGGGTGAAAAAGTAAGTGTGCATAACTACTCATTAACTGAAAAAATCTCAATGTGGATATCAAAACACAAAACTTTATCAACTGCGAGCGCTGTTGCACTCCTTGTGGGCCTGGTTGGTCTTGGAGCTTACAGTGTTATTTATGCTCGCGCCAAAAATCTAGAACTGAAAGTCGAGAGAGAAGAAAAGGCAAGATTATTAGCTGAGGCAAAACTTTCTAAAACATTAAAAGAAAGATTGCGTGAGAAAGAAGAACAACTTAAGCGTGCAAAAAGACGAGCAGAGGCTCAAAAACTCTATTGGCAAGCAGAAGAAATCGCAGGAGATTTGCTCGTGCAACGTAGAGGAGGAAATCTGGAAAAAGCAATTGAACTATTAACGAAGGCTATAGAAATAGACCCAGAATATGCTGATGCTTATTTTAAGCGAGGGCTTGCTAAATATTCTCTTTGGGATTTTCGAGGAGCATTCTTTGACATGCTCAAAGCTAATGAAATATCTGAGAAACTGAATAAAGAGCTGGATGTGAAAGCTCTATATTACGCTGGGCTTATTCAACTTGATTATGGGGCTAATCCTCAGAAAGCGGGTTGGTTCTTTCAGAAAATTATTAAGTATTCAAAAGACAATAAAAATAGTTATGTTTTACTAGCAAAAAGTGTACATGAATACTTAAAGGGAAACTTTGAAAAGGCGACAGGGTTGGTAAGAAAAGCGCTTAAAATGACTCCTAATTTATGGGAAGGATGGTATATTCTCGCTGCGTTCCATTTTGGTGGATTAGGAGGTATTGTGTGGGATCGTCCTCCAGATGAAGATCAAGCATTGAAGTATTTAGATAAAGCACTCAAAATTAATCCATTTCAACTTAGATGTCTTTTTCTTCGTGCACGAATTCATGCTTCCAAAAGAAATGAGAAACTTATGCATAAAGATTTAGAACGGATTTTACAAAGATTTTCTCCCAACCGAATAGAAGGGTATTTCATAAAGTCTACTGTATTGTTTGATGGAGGAAAATTTAAAGACGTGATTGAAACAGTTAATGGAGTTGAAAAACGTCGAATCTACAGTCTTGAAAAGTTATTAAAGTTTCGCGGAGCTTCTTATTACCATTTGTGGGATAAAACTCAAGAAAACACTTTTTTGCATAGAGCTAAAGAAGATCTAGAAAAAGCGATTAAGCTTGGTGTCAAACACTGGTTGAACTATTTTTATTTGGGAAGAGTACTGCGTGAATTGGGTGATTATGAAAACGCCTTAAAATGTTTTGATGAGACATTTAAACATTACCTTCCTCGTTTTGAATATGGCCGGATACATCATGAAAAGGGAATTACTTTTTTCAAAAAAAGAGATTTTGAAAAAGCAAAAGAAGAATTAGAACTGGCTTATCGGATTGGAGTACCAGCAAACAGTGGAATTTATGCAGATCTTGGAGCAACATATTTTAAACTTAAAAATTTCAAAGACGCAAAAATATTTCTTAAGAAACATTTGGCAACGAAGGATCATTACTTCCGTGGTGAAACCTACTTAATATTAGGAGCTATTTATGCTATGGAAAATGAACTTAGCAAAGCAGTCCAGATGTATGAAAGCTATCTCGGGGAAGGATATACTAAAGAAAAAGGAAAAGTACTTGATACCCTCAAAGAACTTAAAATTTTGCTTCAGCCCCGAAATTCAGAATCAAAGTAAATTAAAAAGTTACAACTTAAATTTTGGAGGGTTTATATTATTCCATTGTTGAGCCGGTTACATCTTTACATTACTTTCATCATTTGCCAAAAAATTTAAAAAATCTCATTTTTTTTAAATCGCTAATAATGAAAAGGGAAAGGCAAGTTAAATATGCCCAAAAAAAGCGGAGAATTGCTTTGTTACTTTTCATTATTTTTGTATGGTTAATAGGAGTTAGCATTATTTTAGGATTTCTAGTAAAAGGGTTTTTGGTTATTTCTGAATTTGATACTTATGAAATAAAATGCCATAGCGCTTGTATCCGAGATAATCCAAGGTGGAATGTAGATCATATTTTGGTTGGCGAGCTTTCTAATCTCAAATGTTATTGCAGGGCTTGCGGCTACGTAAGGACATCAACGAAATGGGAATGTCTGTTGTATCAAGTTCCACTCAAATAAAAAATTTCTTAAACTTCCTCATTAAAACTTTCGTGTCCGAAAATTTTATCGAAAATTTAGCAAAAACTTTAAAAATATGTAACTACTTTTGAGAAGAAAAATAATATTTGAATAGAGAATTTAGATTTCAGATTTCGGGGGTGGTATCTTTGAAGAAAGCGTTTTTCGTGTTCATGCTGTGTTTGTTTGCTATCTTTAGCTGTGCTGCTGTGTTTGGCGCAGCTCCGACAGTAACTTTGCTCGAGCCTGATGATAATGCAAAAATAAATGCTGGAGCAGAAGTTGAGTTCAAATTCAGATTGGAATGGAATACAAGTGAAACGTTAGAACTCTGCCAACTATGGAGCGATCGCAGCGGAACATGGCAAAGCGAATTAACGAACGATAGCGTAAGCAGTTTAACAAGTGGAAATGAAACTCTTTCTTTTAAACTAACAACCTCTACTACCGACGACGACTTTAAGTGGAATGTGATGTGTAAATATCAGAATACCAATGATGAGGGATGGGGAGCAAACAATAGAACTTTGAAGATAAATCACGCTCCTGCATGGACTAAAAATATTGATGATCAAACAATTGACGAAGATAGCGGAACAAAAATCATAGTTGATGATTTGAGCAGCTATGTAAATGATCCCGATAATGATGCATTGAGCTTTAGCATTTCTGCAGAAAACACTTCGAAAGTTGATTGCTCGATTGATAGCAATGGGAAGAATTTGAAAATCACTCCTGCTGCTAATTTCTATGGCACTGCAAGTTGTACTGTAAAGGTGAGCGATGGAAGTTTATCAGCTGAGAATACTTTTAGCATCACAGTTAATGCTGTGCAAGATGCTCCTAGTTGGAAAGCGATAGATAAGCAAAAGCTTGATCCAAATAGTACGAAAACACTCGACTTAACGCAACATGCTAGTGATGTTGATGGGGATAGTTTAAGCTTTAGCGTATTAACGCAAGCTGATACGAATATTGCTGAATGCAGTATAAGTGGAAATACTTTAACGATTTCTACTGTTGGAAAAACCTACGCTGGTGAGACAAGCTGTGTTGTTCAGGTTGATGATGGACATGGTAATAAAGTGAATACGACTATTGAAATCGATAGTGGAAAATTAATTTTTGAAGATCTTGACATAAAAGTGGCTGAAGGAACTGAAAGGGACTTGCAGAATGAAAGAGATGGTTACAAACTTGATAAAAAGGCCGAACCGAATAGCACAATTGAAATCGAATTCAGGGTTAAGAATACTTTTGCCGAAAGCACTAATATTGAAATAGATGACATTGTTTTAACTGCTACTCTGGAAGAGATGGGAGATGAAGATGAACAGGAGGAAGAGGTTGATATTGGAAGTTTAGAGCCAGACGAAAAAAGTGAGCGAGAGACGATTACCTTTGATGTGCCACTATTTTTGGATGAGGAAACGTATGAACTTAAGCTGGAACTTGAAGGTATTGACGATAATAACGTTAAGCATATAGTTACAAGGACGTTTAAAATAACAGTAGATAAAGAGAATCACGATTTGAGAATAATTGATGCCGCTGTTTATCCATCAAAATTGATTGGTGATGGGAGGCTTAGGTTTGATATTGAAGTGGCTAACATTGGCAAGCATGATGAAGAAGATGTTAAAGTTAGAATAGTGTGTAATGGATTGGGTATTTCACTTGAGCACACAATTGATGAGTTAGAATCTGACTGGGATGATGAAGATAACAGCTGGGAAGGAACCCTTTATGCTGATGTGAAAGATGCTACGCCAGGAACTTATACAATTACATTCGCTGTTTACAGAAAGAATGGCGACAAGATGGATGAGCAAGAACTTGAGCTGACAGTTGAATCAAAACCTTCTGTTGCTGAAGAAGAGGAAGAAGGAACAGTCGAGGTTCAAACTATTAGCGAAAGCGTAAGTGCTGGTGCTGAGACAGGTGAAGAAGAAATAACTGCTGGAGCAGGGACTGAAGGCTTTATAAGCACTGTAGAGACCAGCTTTAGAGAAAGCGACACTTATAAAGCGGTATTGATTGGATGTATAATAATTGTGTGCGTACTGATAGTGATGATGTTGGTGTTTGGGTTTAGGAGGTGAAGCTAAATGAGGATAAAATATCTTTTTCTACCTTTTTTACTTTCTGCCGGACTTGCAAGCAGCTGTAGTCGTGGGAAACATAGTATTGAAATACTTAGAACAGCCCCAAATGAGAATGTTAATATCTGTTATTTAGATTCTTTAGCTGGGTACCTCACGCTAAATCAGGCTGGTCTCTTCGGCGTCAAAGATAACGAAATTGTGCGCTTAGCCAATCCAAGCGATGAAACTACGCCTAATTTCTTAGGGTCTTGTAATGGTATAAACGTTTTCATTCTTAGGTATATAGGAGGCTACTATGGTCGGAGGACGCGCGAAAAACTATTATTCAGCGATCCCTCAAACTTAAGTGCGGTACAAACGCTAGAAAGTTTTATTCAATCGCCTGAGAATTGGGATAACGCTATTGTAAATAAAAATAAAGTAATTCTAGAAGTTAAGCGAGACGGTCAATGGGACCTGTACTTGATAGATCCTAAAAGTGGTGTTGCTGAAAATCTCACTAACACACCAGATATCGATGAATTGCTAAGCGGTGTTTCAGAAGGTCTTGTTGTGGGGTACGATGTAGATAACAAATGCTTGTTTGCAATAGATTTATCTACTAAACAAAAGACTAATTTATGCAACGTGGATGATGCGGATGAAGCGATTTTTTCCAAAGACGGTAACATTGTGGCTGTTCAGGCCGAGACTACAAGGGGAGGTTTTACCAGACTAGAAGATATTGTTGTATTCAACAAAAGTAAAAACAAAGTATATAAAATAGGTATAGATCGGATCATTAATGATCCACTTTTTTTACGTAAGGTTTATGGTAAAAAATTCGTGTTTTTTGAAGTAGGAAGATGGAAAGTCGATCTTGGTGTTTTTGATGCTGAAAATGGGAATTTCTATAGAACTGATTTAACTGATGAAAGTTTAAAGTATATTTTAGGATATTTAGATAATGGAAGTGTTATCTGCGAGATTGAAGATAAAACAGGACGCGATAGATTAGCTATCTTTGCTTTGCCTGACAATGCTAGTAATATGAGTCTGCAAAGAATCGATATTAACTACTTTGAATATGATTTCAGAGCTGTGATAAAAAACGTAGCCATATTTTATGAGGTAGATAACGATCGCTTGGTCTTTTTTAATGGAAGTGACAAAAACTTTTATTCACCTCAGCTTGGGCAAAAGGAAGAGTTTTTGGCCCAACTTAGGAATGGCAAATTTTTAATCCGTGCTGATGACAAGGTTTATCTTTGTGACGTTGATCAGTTTTTAAATAATCCGAGTAATCCAGATAACTATGCAAAGAAAATAGCAGAGGGACTGGAAGATATTTTTGATGAAAATATAAAGGACTCGGAAGAAGGAAGATTGTACTTTACTTCAGGTAATGTTTTATACATCTATGATCAAAACACAGATCAGCTTGAAAGCTTTATATTTGATGAAGAAAACGAAGTGTATCCTATCAGTGAGGTGAAAAGCGAACCTTATTTTCCTAATGGAAGATTCTGTGTTGTAATAAGCGATTCTGCACTGTACTTGGTAGATAGAGCAAAAAATAGTAGTTCATGTATTTTTAAAGGGGACCTAAGCATAGATTGGGATGATGATTTTAGAGTTTTCATTCAAGGACTTTTGATTGGATTTGAATACCGAAACAAGAATGATGTTGAAAGGGTAGTAATTTATAATATTGAAGATGGTAGCAAGAACGAATACGGTGGATTTGACCGAGAAGTTAAGCGTGTTAGAAACCAGCAATGAACTTCTTTTTTAATTCTTTTATCCTTTTCCAGCCGTTTTCAAGTTTCTCATTGGCTTTTTTTAGAAAGAATCCTAGCTGATCTGCTGTTACAATTAGTTTTCCATTCTCTCCGATTGGTATTTCTAATGTTTCAACCGAAGCAATTTCAACAGCATTCTTTTCGAGTGATTGAATTCCGCTTCTTTTGAAGCCGACACTTCTTGCGATATTTACAAGCTTTATAGCCTCTTCCAAGGTTCTACAGCAGACGTGGAGTATCGGCGGTTCCTGTCTTAGCCAAACTGTTTCTTTTGGGATTTCTTTTAAAGCTTCCTTAATTTGAGTTAAATTTGTTTTTTCATGCGAAACAAAAAGCCATTTTGAATACGGTTTTCTAAAATCATTTGTTGCTAGCAAAACTATTCTTCCCGAGCAGCTTGATGTTGTGTAAAAATTCGGGTGCTTATTTATTACTTCAAGAAGTGGCTTTATACGTTCATCGATTTTGGCTTTTTTGCTTTTGTCTTTTTTTGTGAGTGCTTTCTTTTTCCAGTGGTCGAACGAGCATGTTTTGCCGGAATCCATCATGCTTTTTTTGAGCAGAATTAGTTTTAAATGTTTTCTTGTTTAAAGAATGTTTGAGCTTTTCTTGTTAGTTTTGTAACATTACCTTTTATTGTATGCATAAGGTGAAAGTAAGGTTCAAATTCTTCTAACATTTTTTTGTATAGCTTTAAGCCTCTTTTTGTTGGCTTAAGAAAGCGGTTTTCATATCGTAAAAGCTTTTTCTTTTCTAGAACCTCAAGATTTTTGTAGAGGGCCCGTTCGCTTTTATCTGCGAGTTTTAACTTTTTCAAGAGCTCAATGAAAACGATTTTTGACACTGAAACAGTAAGGGGTGCTTTTTGAAATTGCTTGTTTGCTTCACGAAAATACTGATACAGAGCAAATAAAACAAAGAGATGCTTCTTGTTTATCCGCATTTCAAAAAGAAAGTATAATAGGTATTAAATTTTTTCGTCTACTTTAATGATTCAATGCGTGGCTCGTATTTTTGCTTAAATCTCTTTTTTGCTTTTGAGGTTTTTAATTTTTCATACAAGAAAGGAAATAAAGCCATACTGTATGGTAAAAGAACTATAAACACTTTTGGATCCTGCATTCTAATTGATATGTAACTTAAAAGTCCAAAGAAAATAGCAGTTTGTGCAAGTATTGTTGTAGTTGTGATGCTTGGATCATTTTTATAAGATGCATAAGTCTCTGCGAAATCGTTGAATTCTTCTTCCTTAAGCAGAATTCTTCTTTTTCTTGAATCTAAATAGACTTCGAGGTGAGTATCATCTACTTTCCTTGTTTCATAAGTCACCCCAAAGGTTACAATTCTAATTAAGTCTTTTTCTTGAACCTCTTTAGATATACGTGATTCGAGATCCATTTTTAATGAACAAGATAGCCCCGGGCGGATTTTCGTTCCCTTTCCGTTAACGCTTTCGCCGAAGGCGGAAAGGGTTAATTCGAACCGCCGTCGCGAGGTCCAGAGCCTCGCATGCTTGGCCGCTACACCACGGGGCTATATGATAAGCACTAAAGAAAAAGATTTAAAAATTTATCTTGTTATTGGCGTTATATAGCCGAGTTTTACAGATGATTGATCATTCCAGATTTTTATGTATTTGTGTTTGATGAAGTCAAGTTCTTTTTCTTCTTTCGCATAAAGTACGATACCTTCACTAAGCACTTCGATCTTTAACTTGAGGGGCATTTCTTCAAACATTTTTATGTCGTATTTCTCGCTTTCACCGCAAATAAGAAGTATCTTTTTGAAAACTTTGTCAAGCACCTCTTTTTTGTGCGAACCAACAACTATGCAGATGTCAATGTCACTCCTTGGTGTTTGTTTACCAACGGCATAACTTCCGTAAAGAATAACTGCAAAGATTTCATCTTTGAGCAATCTCATAATCTTTGAGAATAAATCTGTTACTTCCTTGGGAAGGGTTTTTAAATCGGCTTTTCTCATTTTATTTTTTCTTTCACGATTTGAGATAATTTTTCAAGAAAACTTTCAAGTTTTGTTTGCATCTCTTCGGAGCTTCTAATAAATCTTTCTTTGTCGTACGAGTTGTATTTATGCACTACTACGTTTCGCAAGCCATTAGCTTCTTTGAGAAGAGCTGCCTCCTCTTTTGAAATAATTCCTTTAGTGAAGAGAAGCTCGATGTTCGAGTAATCGTCCTTCGAATTGTTAAACAAATCGGTGCAAAGCATTGATATTATGTCTGTTATAGCTTCGACGCATTCCTGAAAAGCCTTGGCAGAAGCAAAAAGATGCAGTTCGCTGTGCTCTGCTTGTTCGATCCATTCTGAAAAAGTTTCTAAAGAATGTAAAGCAAAATTTATCTTTTCTTCGTACCTCTTTTTTCTTTCCATAAGCCTTAGGATTCTTATGGATATAAAAATTTTCTGTAGCTATTAACTATTTAATTTCGTAAAAAGAAAGCATCTCTTCTTCAACAAAATGGAGTTTTCCAGGAATAACTAAACAATAAGGTGGTTTCCCAAAATCAATAGATCTTAGCTTGTTAAGATTGGCATAAACGATTCTATAATCAGGGCAGCCAATTCTTGCACAGCCCAAAGCTTTTGTTTTCGGCGAGATTCCTTTTTTGATTAAATAGTCACATGCTTCTGCTATGGCTAGGAAGCGATTATTTTCTGGGTCTAGATCAAGAAGGAAAAGTGTATGCAAGCCAAGTTGTTGGTTTTGCTTTAGCACTTTAATTGGATAGTCAGTTTCATGAAACGGTATTGATGCTGTTCTGCCAAATTTGTAAAGTTCCAATCCTGTTATGCCTATGGCTGTTAGGACTGACGCATTATGTATTACTTGAACTTCAACATTTTGTTTTTTAGCCTCAAGAAATAAAGTTATATGTGTTGTTGCAGAAAAAACATCTCCGGTGATGAGCAGAGCAATGTTTTTTTCTTTAGCTTTTTTTATTAACTCGTGACTTTCGACAAGTTTTCTATTTGCAGGCATAATCCGTTTGCCTGTTATTTTTTCTAAAGCTTCTTTGCTACATTGAAGGATAGAAGTATAATTTTCGAGAAAAACCTCGTCGCAATTTTTAATGGCTTTAATGGCTTCCAAGGTTAAGTTTTTTTCATTGCAGAGTCCAATGCCAATGAGACAGAGCATTTTTCATTAAAGTTTTAATTAAAAGTATATTTTCTAATCAAGAAAAGTTTATATAGAAGTTAGGTTTTTAAATTTAACGTTAAGGCGGTTTAGAATTAGTTTTTAGGCGGTTTTAGTTCAAGGCGGTTTTAAGGCGGAACTTGACGAATTCTTGTTAAGGTTAGTTAGTTGCATAAGGCGGTTAGTTCTAAGAGTAAAAAGACAAAGTAGTATATAAACATTTGTGTTGAGAAAACAATATATTACAAAAAACAAAACAAAAAAGGAGGTAAACAAAATGGAATTTATTGTGGAAAACGCCATGCAAAACATGCCAAAATATGAAAATATCGAGGTTGGACAAGCAAACATAAAAGTAGTTGGAATCGGGGGTGCTGGCAACAACATGGTTGGGTGGCTTTATAACAAAGGAGTAAAAGGAGCTGAAATTGTTGCTGTAAATACAGACAAACAACATCTTGATGTTACTGATGCTGATAGAAAGATCATTATTGGAAGAGAACTTACTAGAGGTCTTGGCTGTGGAGGCTTTCCTGAAAAAGGAGCTCAAGCGGCACAAGAAAGCGTGCAGGAATTAAAGGATGTGCTAAAAGGAAGTGATATGGTTTTTGTTTGCGCTGGGGAAGGCGGCGGCACAGGAACTGGAGCTGCACCAGTAGTAGCTCAAGTAGCTCGCGATGCCGGAGCTATTGTTATTGGCACTGTAACAATGCCTTTTAACATTGAAAGGGCACGTTGCGATAAAGCTGAATTTGGATTACAGCAGTTAAGGCAGGTTTGCGATACCGTTATTGTGATCGATAATAACAGGCTTGTTCAAATCGCAGGCAATCTGCCAATAAGACAGGCATTTGCTGTTGCTAATGAGTTAATAGCAACAATGATTAAAGGCATAGTTGAAACTATCGCTGTTCCGAGTTTGGTTAATCTTGACTATGCTGATGTGAAAGCAATTATGACTAATGGCGGAGTTGCTGCTATTGGTGTTGGAAGCAGCGACACAAATAATAGGGTTGAGGAAGCTGTTAGGGGCGCTTTAACAAATCCCTTGCTTGATATAAGTTATGAAGGCGCTACTGGTGCATTGATTCATGTCATTGGCGGACCTGACATGACTTTAGATGAAGTTAATAGAATTGGTGAGCTTGTTACAGAAACGCTCGATCCTGATGCAAATGTTATTTGGGGAGCAAGAATTGATGAGAATATGAAAGGAAAACTTACTGTTATGACTATAATAACTGGTGTAAAATCGCCATGGATTTTAGGAAAAATCGATTATAGAAATCCAAGTCCACAAACAAAGAGACTAAGCGAAGAACTTGGAATAAAACTTGTGTAGGTGATGTTCAGCTAGTTCTGAACCACCACCCCCAACAGCCGCCCTGCCCGGCTTTGGGCAGGGTTTATTTTTTGATTTTTCTTTTCGCTTTTTCTAGTTGCTTTTTAACTGCTTCTCTGAGGACTTGACCATAATAACCGAATACAGCTGGTTTGTTTTTTAGGCTTTCTTTCCATTTGTTGAAATAAGTTACTTGCTCGACTTTATCGCGTTCTGTTTCAGCAGGAGATTCGTCCGGATAGCCTATCGGAACTATTGCTTGAGGTCTTGCTTCATCAAGCTTTATGTCAAGGATTTTAGCAATGAGTTCTTCATCAAAAGCACCGACCCAGCAAGCTCCAAGGCCAAGGGCATGAGCTGCTAAAAGCATGTTTTGTATGGCGGCTGCGCAATTTTGAATTGCATACAATCTTTTTCCTCGCAGTCCGTAGAAACGTTCTACTTTTCCTTCGAGAGAGCATACCACTATCAAAACAGGAGCTGTTTCAAGCCAGTATTGTTCAAGTGCGGCTTCTGCTATTTTGTGCTTTAGTGCAGAATCTGTTACTATGATAAAACGCCAATTTTGTAGGTTTCCACTGCTAGGCGCATGAGTTGCTGCTTCGATGATTTTGTATAGCATATCCCAAGGGATCTCTCTGTCGAGGAATTTTCTAATAGAATGTCTTGTTTTGATACAATCAAGAGCCTCCATAAAATAGAGTTTGTTTATGCAAAATAAAAAGATTGTGGAAAATTTTTTTAATTTTTTTAGTACTTTGCTATGTATGAAAAGGCCTCTGTTTGTTTCTTTTAGTGGAACGCACTGTGTTGGAAAAAGCACATTACTCAAAGAGGTTGCAAATCAATTGAGAAGAAAAGGGTATTCTGTAATAGAAGTTGAAGAGTATGCAAGAAAAGTTCCGAGAGAATTTCATGGGACTTTAAGAGGCCAACAATTAATGTTTGAAGTTTTGAAAAAAGAACTTATTAAAGCTTCTATGGAGGACGCTGATATTGTTTTGATTGATAGATCTCCTGTAGATATTATTTATTATATTTTGTTTTTTGCATGCGCCAAACAGTGGAACGTTGAAGAAATAAAAAGCTCAATTAAATCTCTGAAAGAGGCTTCTGAGCTTATTTCTAAGTTTGATTTACTTTTTTACATCGACGGCGTTGACGCAATTAATATTGTTGATGATGGTTTTAGGTTTACTGATGAGCATAGCAGGCATGCTGTTGATCTAATTGCAAAAAGTTTCTATATCTTTGCAAGGAATCTCGGATTCATAAAGATAAAACAAAAAGCAAATGCTGTAGCAGAGACCGCTAACAAGATAATTGATTTGATAGAATCTAAAATTAGAAACAAATCAAAGAAGTGAAGATTTAAAAAATCATTTTTAATTTTAGTTATTATGCTATATTCAAAATTCGTTGAGACCCTTGAGAAGTTAAGTTTTACCTCTAAGAGGCTGGAGAAAACAAATATTATAGCCGAGCTTTTTAAGAAAGTTCCTTTAGAACTTATTAGCAAAGTAACGCTTTTGCTTACAGGACGTGTTTTTCCAAGTTGGGATGAGCATGAGCTTGGCATTTCTGACAGGTTGATTATAAGAGCCATATCTTTGGCTGCAGGAATTTCTCAAGATGAGATTGAAAAGCTTTGGAAGCAGCTTGGTGATCTTGGAAAGGTTGCTGAGCAATGTATTGATTTGAAAAAACAAAGCACTCTGTTTTCAGTACCATTAACTGTTTCTAAGGTTTTTGAAAATCTGCGAAAAACAGCTTTGGTTGAAGGCGAAGGTGCTATGGACATGAAAATAAAACTGATAGCTGAATTACTTACTAGTGCAACACCAAGGGAAGCAAGATATGTTGTGAGAACTGTACTTGGTGATCTGAGAATTGGTATCGGTGAAGGCATTCTGCGAGACGCGCTTGTTTGGGCTTGTTTTAAAGAAAAGATTGGATTTAGTTATGATGCCGTTAAGAATGAATTGGTTTTTCAAGACGATGATGGAAGGCAAAGGTATAATGAATATGTTGAACTTGTTCAAAGAGCTTATGATTTAACAAATGATTTTGCAGTTGTTGCAGAAAAGGCTTTTGCCGGTGAAAATGCTTTGAAGAAAACAAGCGTAGAGATTGGAAAGCCGTTAAAGGTTATGCTTTTTCAAAAAGCAAAGGATATAGAAGATGGGTTTTCGATTGTTGGAAAGCCGTGTGCGTGCGAATACAAGTATGACGGTTTTAGATTGCAGATTCATAAATCAGGCGATAAGATTTGGCTTTATACAAGACGCCTTGAAAATGTAACGAAACAGTTTCCTGATGTTATTGCTGTGATCAAAGAGCACATAAAGGCAGATAATTTTATTCTGGACGCTGAAGTGATTGGATTTGATCCAAAGACAGGAAAGTGGTTGCCTTTTCAGCAGATTTCTCATAGAATAAAGAGGAAGTATGGTATTGCTGAAATGTTAAAAGAAATTCCTGTTATTGTTAATGTGTTTGATGCTATTATGATCAATAGAAAGATTTTGATTGCACTGCCTTTTTCAGAACGGAGGAAATTGATTGAAAGCATTATTGAACAGAAAAAAGACAAAATAGGAGTAGCAAAACAGATAATAGCAAATTCGATTGCTGAGGTAAAGCGGTTTTATGAAGAAGCTTTAAGCCTTGGTAATGAAGGAATAATGATGAAAAATTTGAATGCTCCTTATAAGCCTGGAAGCAGGGTCGGTTATGGAGTTAAGCTCAAACCTGTTATGGAAACTCTTGACTTGGCTATAGTTGGTGCTGAGTGGGGCGAGGGCAAAAGGGCTAACTGGCTTAGCAGTTTTGTTCTTGCTTGTAGAGATGCTGATGGAAATCTTTTAACTATAGGAAAGATGGGAACAGGAATAAAGGAGAAAAGCGAAGAAGGAATAAGTTTTGAACATTTGACGAATTTGCTAAAGCCGTATATCGTTGAAGAGAAAGGGAAAGAAGTGAAGATAAAACCAGCCATTGTTGTTGAAGTGAATTATGAAGAAATACAGAAAAGTCCAACCTACAGCAGTGGATTTGCATTGCGTTTTCCAAGGTTTGTTAGGATAAGGGAAGATAAAAGTGTTGAAGAGATAAGCACAATTGAAGATGTAAAAAAATTATTTGCTGAGCAAAGATAATTAGAACTCTTCTTCGTCTTCGCTATTTTGTTGCTCAGTCTCCAACCATTCGAGTTGTTTTTTATAACCCGTGTAACAAAGATGGTCCATCCAATTCTTTTCTTCATCAGCTGCTTTCTTAAAGCGATCTTTTATTTCTTGCGGTATTTGCTCACAGATGTCTCTCTCGTCTTCGGAAAAAGTTTTGTTCTTTGGTCCTAAAATAACAGACTTATGGTAATCTAGAAAGACGGTGATTTTCCTGGTATTTAATTGGACAGCACTTTCTTTGATTGGAGGTAATTTGCGCATGTCTGGATCCTCACTCATATAAAAGAGGCGATATCCTTTACTTTGAAGATCTTTTACTATAACTGACATAACCTCAAAATAAGTGATTATTCCTGATGAGCTTAATTTTTCTTTGCCCCTTTCAACTAAATCAACTTTTTTAAGAAGGATTTCTTTAACTACTTCTGAAATGTCTTTTTTGAATTCTTTTTCATTTGGAGGCTTTCCCTTTCCCTCGTAGATGAACAAGAAGATACTCGCTTCTTCGTAATCTCCGAAAATTAGTTCATAGATTGGAGAACATGCTTCTTTTGTTGCTGTCTTTGCCATTACAATCTTGGTTGTTATAGTTTTCCTTAACTTCTCCTCTCCGTTATCTTCTTTAAGAAAGCTTAAATCTAGGGAATAAGGAATTTTTACTTCTATTCTGTTGGCTGGTGTTATTATAATCTGCTCTGATGCTGGCT
>CAZFJK010000002.1:15913-20487 GCA_964519225.1 uncultured Methanosarcinales archaeon
CTGCAGTGGTGATTGGTGAATCAAGAGATAATCTTTTTCTTCGATGAGGATTTCAATCGCATGTTCGACCAGGTCAGCTGCTCTTGTTCCTTCCTGTTCACAACTTTGATATGCGCGAGAAAAAGCTGAAATGATGTCATCTAAGAATTTCTCTTTTTTTGGAAATCCGCCTTTTTTAGGACAATACCCGAGGACATACTCCAATCTGGTCTCAGGACCTTCCAGTTCTATGCAATATATGGGCGATGAGCAGATTTGGTTCATAATCAATAAGTGTCTTTTATTTATTTTTAATTTTTTGGATGCCCCCGCCGGGAATCGAACCCGGGTTTCAGGGTCCGCAACCCTGCGTACTATCCACTATACTACGGGGGCTTTATTTGAGATGTGCCGCAGATTACTTAAATATGTTTTGCTAAGCTAATGCTATAGCTTACAAATACTTTACGAATCTGTTTTTCTTGTCAACAAGGATGATTTTAGGTTTTATCGGTTTGTCCGTTAATTCGAATCCCATTATGATTATCTCTTCTCCTTCTTTGATTAAATGCGAGGCAGCTCCGTTCATACAGATTTTTCCAGAATTCCTTTCACCAGGAATAATGTATGTTTCTAATCTAGCTCCTGATGTGTTGCTTACAACCAAAACCTTTTCACCGGGCCAAAATCCGGCCTTTTCTATTAAATCCTCATCTATCGTAATGCTTCCTATGTAATTGAGATTTGTTTCAGTTACTGTCGCTTTATGAATTTTTGATCTCAGCACGAATCTCATAGCTAATTTTTTAAAAATTTGAATTTTATTAAGTTTTTGACCAAAAAAAGAGATAAGAATGAGAGGCATTTATGTTTTGCTTATTGGAATAAACAAAGATATTCAGAGAAGGATAGGTTCCTTGGGAGAAGTTTATTTTAGCAGAGGAATTTATGCCTATGTTGGTTCTGCGCAAAACAATTTAGAGAAAAGAATTGCAAGGCACACTGCAAAAAGAAAAAAGAAGTTTTGGCATATCGATTACTTGCTCGACAGCGCATCTGCAAGAATCTTAAAAGTATTTTATAAAGAGGCGGGAAAAGAAGAAGAATGCAGGACGGCAAAAAAGTTAAGCGAAAAAGGAAGAGCGATTTCAGGATTCGGCGCTTCTGATTGCAACTGCAAGAGCCATTTATTTCAAATCAAGTGCGAAAAAGATATTTTGGATCTGGACATGAAGGAGCTGAAAAGCAGGCGTAATATTTAAAAACAATCAATGAAAAAAAATTTTGGTTTTCTAGGTGATTAAAATGAAAGTCGTTGAGTTAAGAGAGTTTGAAAGGGTTGCTGCACATTCACATATTACAGGTCTCGGCTTAGACGGCTTAAAAGCAAAAAAGATCGGCGACGGTTTTGTCGGGCAGGAAGAAGCAAGAGAAGCAGCTGGTTTAATTGTTAGATTAATAAAGCAAGGAAAATTTGCCGGAAGGGCAGTGCTGATAGCAGGACCGCCAGGAACAGGAAAGAGCGCTTTGGCTTTAGGTATAGCAAAAGAGCTTGGTAAAGATGTTCCTTTTGTTCATATCGCGGGAAGCGAGATCTTCTCGGCAGAGATAAAGAAAACAGAATTCTTGATGCAGGCATTAAGAAAAGCAATAGGGGTAAGAATTCATGAAATGAGAAAAATCTACGAGGGAAAAGTCGTTGACCTGCATATCGATAAAGAACAGAATCCCTACAATCCATATCAATACTTGCCTGCTGGTGCAAGCATAACGCTGAAAACAAGAAAGGATAAAAAACGCTTGAATGTTGATCAGAGTTTTGCTATGCAGATCATTCAGCAAAATATTCAGGAAGGAGATGTCGTGCAGATAGATCCTGAAAGCGGCAGGATCATTAAGGTTGGAAGATCAGAGGATGAAGGTAAAAAAGAGGATTACATTGCTGCCGAAGCCTATGTTCCTGTTCCTGAAGGAAATGTCATGAAAGAAAAGGAATTTGTCTATACGATGACTTTGCATCAGCTCGACCTGTCCGCTGTTAAGCAATCAACTTCAATATTTGATATGTTCTTTGGCGGAAGGCATGAAGGAGAAATCGACAATGAGGCAAGAAAACATGTTGATGAAGCAGTAAAAAACATGGTTGAGGAAGGAAAAGCAGAAATTATTCCAGGTGTTATTTTTATAGACGAATGCAGTTTGCTTGACATAGAAACCTTTGCATTTCTTAACAGAGCAATGGAACAAGAACTGGCACCGATTATAATTTTTGCAACAAACAGAGGTATGGCAAAAATAAGAGGAACGGATTATAAAGCAGCCCATGCAATGCCGATCGATTTGTTGGATAGGCTTCTGATTATTAATACCAGAAAATACAATGCTGAGGAAATTAAAGAAATCCTGAAGGTAAGAAGCAAGGTAGAAAAAATCGAATTAAGCAAAGAGGCATTGGATTTGCTTGTAGAAATCGGTAGTAAAACAAGCTTAAGGTATGCTGTTCAGCTCATAGCTCCTGCTTCGATGGTAATGCAGGAAGAAGGTAAGAAGCAGATTGAAAAGCGACATATCGAAAAAGCCAGAAAACTCTTTGCTGATGTAAAGCGAAGCGTAAGATATTTGAAGCAACAAGAAAAAGAATTCTTGGAGTATTAAGGGTTCAAAAACGTTTAAATACTTCTTTTTATTCTTGTTTTTTTGATGAATAAGAAAGGCATCTCTGCACTGCTTGCAACATTGCTTTTATTAGGCGTTGCAGTTGGCCTTGGTGTGCTTGTAATGAGCTGGGGCAGAGCAATTATTGAAGGTAATGCTCAATGCAGCGTAAAAAGCGGGTTAAAGATAATTGAACTTGATGGCAAACCTCAAATATGCTATAGTAAAGGAGTGAATGGATTTGTTAGAGTTATGGTTGAAAACGGTCCGAATATAGATATTGAAGGCCTAATTTTTAGAATCATCGGAACCAAGGATGTTTATACAACAGAAATACCAACAAAGATAAGACGCGGACATGCTTTAATGCCGATAATTCCTTATGATTACGATCAATTCGGTGAAATTATTGAAGTTAAGATTACGCCGAGAATAAAGGTTTATGGTGATGAAACAGCAATCTGTCCTGAGCAGGCTATAGTACTGACTTCTTTAGAGGAATGCTGAAATGGTTGAGATTGAGATTGACTGGACTAAAAGCGTTGGAGAGAATGCTTCTATTTATTTTGAAAGAGCTAAGAAATTAAAAAAGAAGCTTGAGGGTGCAAAACAAGCTCTTGCTGAAGCAAAAGAAAAGCTGAAGAAGCTCGAAGAAGAATTCGCAAAGAAAATTGAAAAGGAAAGAAAAGAAAAGAGAGCAAAAAAGGAAAAAAAGAAAGAATGGTATGAAAAGTTTAGATGGTTTTTTAGTTCTAAAGGATTTTTGTGTATTGGCGGGAGGGATGCAACGACAAACGAGATTGTGATTAAAAAATATACAGAAAAAGACGATATAGTGTTTCATGCCGATTTCAGCGGAGCTCCTTTTTTTGTTGTAAAAAGCCAAGGAAAGAAAATCGACAAACAAAGCATAGAAGAATGCGGTATTGCTGCTGGCAGCTTCTCAAAAGCCTGGCGTTTGGGTTTAAGCTATGTTGATGTTTATTTTGTTAAGCCAGAACAGGTTAGCAAAAAAGCAAAGGCAGGAGAATATCTTACGAAAGGTGCATTTATGATTTACGGAAAGAAAAACCATATGAAAGTGGAATTGAAACTTGCTGTTGGTTGTGCTGATGGAAAAGTTATTTCTGGCCCTGTTGAAGCTGTTGCAAAGCAAACAAAAAATTATGCTGTAATAATTCCGGGAAATGAAAAGCCGAGCTCTGTTGCAAAGGAGATAAAGAAAAAACTTAAATGCGATGCTGATCTGGATGAGATTATCAGAATGCTGCCTCCAGGAGAAAGCAAGATTGTTAAATTTGTGAAGGAAAAATGATACCTTTGATGGAACTGAAAAGAAAGGCTAAAGGATTAAAGCCAACAGTTCAGATTGGAAAATATGGTTTAACTGATGAAGTACTGAAAGAGATCAATAAACAACTTAAAGATAAGAAATTGATTAAAATTCGATTACAGCGCGCATTTGTTCTTAGCAAGAGTAGGAAGGATGTTGCAGAGCAAATAGCCAGTAAAACCGGTGCTAGGATAGTGAGTGTTGTTGGTAATACGATCTCTTTGTTTAAAGAATGAGCTTTTAGGATAAAATGGGCTTTAAAGAAATACCGCCGGTTCCTTCTGTTGGGGATTTGATCGATATTGCCTTTAAAAGAGCAAGCAAAAGGGCAAAGCAGTTAAAGGCAAGGAAAAAGAAAGGCAGGGTAAAAGAAAGCGAGTTGCTCAGAATAGGAATAGTAAGGGATATGCTGATCAGTAGGCTCGATAAAATTGTTGCATCTTTTCCTACTGTTGATGAGCTTAATGTGTTCTATAAGAAGCTGGTGAGCGAATTTATCGGCATTGTTGAACTGAAAAAATCTCTTGCTGCTGTGAGATGGGCAAGAGTGAAGATAAACAATTTGTTTAAGCAAGTCAATGCTCAGATGAAAAAAGTTGATGAAAGC
>CAZFJK010000002.1:20587-35693 GCA_964519225.1 uncultured Methanosarcinales archaeon
ACTTTGAATAGACCGAATAAGATGAATGATATTGAAAAGTATGCTTGGTTAGCTATGAAGTATGTTGCTGATAGGATCATTTATATTTTTGATCCGACAGAGCCCTATCCTTTTGAAGAACAAGTTCGGCTTTATAAGCGAATAGCTGAACTTGAAAAAGGAATGCTTGTTTACGTTAGCAAATGCGACTTGATTAGCGAGGAAAAAAGAAAGGAGTTCTTTAAAGCGATTGAAGAAGCATTGGGAAGAGTTCGCGAAATCTATTTTGAAGAAAAGTTGAAAAAATTGATAAGCGCTTTAAGTGAAGTAAAAAAATAATCTGGTTTAAGTTTTCCAAGCTTGGTTGTTTTTCTTTTTATGATTGCTGATTTTACTTTTGCTTTTCTTGCTGCAATGATATCATTTTTGTGATCTCCTATATAAAGAACTTCTTTTGGCCCGAGCTGAAAATGTTTTATTAATTGCCTTATTGCCCATGCCTTTCCTCTTGCTTTTAGCTGCTCGTCTGCAAGAATTGCATTTGGTTTCATGTTGAATTTTTTGCATATATTTTTAACGAATGTAAAAGCATTGTTTGTTATTATCGCTGTTTTGATTCCGCTCTTGTTAAGTATTTGTATTATATTTGGTTTGTACGGCTTTACTGTGCTTATGGATTTGAGAAAGGTTTGAATTGCTGTTTGTCTGATTTTTTGTTTTGGTATTTTCGGATTTAATTTATGAAAATAGTCCGCATTCTCGGTTACGCTTCTGCCGACGAATTCAATAAATTCTTTTTGAGAACGCTTTTTTCCTATAATCCTGCAGATTTCAGAATAAACTTTTTTCATTGCCTGAAGCGAATTAATCAAAGTCATGTCGAGATCGAAGATGAATAATTTGAACATTTTAGTTATTGATATTGGTATTATTAATATAATTGAAGCGTTTTTTGTTTGAGTATCTTTTTTAATTCTTTATATGCTTGTTTAAATTGTTCTTTGTTGTATCTGATAGATTTTAATGCTTCTTCATAACTGCACCATTTATAGTCGGAGTGTTCTATGCTTAGCTTTACTTTTTCCTTACTGTTGGCTCTCACAAGAAAGAAATGCAAGAACTTATGGATAAGTTCTCCTTCCCATTTGAACCAGTAGTCCCCTTTAATGTCTTTTAAGTGAGCTATGACCTTGCAATCTAAACCTGTCTCTTCTTTTACTTCGCGCTTTACTGCTTCTTCATAGCTTTCCTCTTTCTCTTTTTCGCCTTGAACGAATTGCCATCCCTCCCAAGTTCCCTGTTTTTTAAGGATAAGGAATTTTGGTTCTGTTTGTTTTTTATCTTCTAAATCAAAAATAATCGCTACTACGGTTTGCATTACTTTTACTTTAGATGAATTCTTCTGCGTTTTCATCTTTAGAGAGAATCTTTTCAAGGTTCTCTGGCCGGCACAGTTCTTCGAATGAGTTGAATAAAAAATCTGGATTTGCCTGCTTCAATTCTTCTTTTGAATAGCGTCCTGTTGGAAAGACAACAGAAATAACACCAGTTTCTCGTGCACAAGCTACATCGCGAGGAGTATCGCCAAAGAGAATAATTTTATCGAATGGAAGTGCTTTATTTTTTGGAACGAGCTTTTTTTTAAGGGCATAGTTAATGGCTCTTGCAACAGCAATGTCAACGAGTTTTGCTCTTGATTTTGCATCATCTCCATAGGCTCCGATATCAAGGTTAAAATATTGAATAAGATTGAAATATCTGAGTTTGATTTCCGTTGTGCGACGAATGTTTCCAGTAAGGAGTCCGTACAAAATTAGTGGATTATGTGGATCGTCTGGGCACTGAATCTTACTTCTGATCAGCTGAAGAAAGCGCTCAACTCCCGGACAGACATATTTGTTTTCATTTGGTTCTTTTTCAAGTTCTTCTTTGAGCAAGTCGGGTAATTCAGATAGCACTAGTCTGGTTTTATACTCATGCTCTTTTTCTGGAATGCCTGTTTTAGACAAAACATCTTCAATTATTTCCTGATCTGTTCTTCCACCGAGATCAAGTTTGGTGAAATCCTTTTTCTTTTTAGTGGCGCGCTCAAAAGCTCTGGAGAAAGCCCTTCGCGAAGCATTGCCTGTTCTCAGCAAAGTTCCATCAACATCAAAGAGTAAAAGATAGGTCATTCTTTGTTTCAGCCAAGATAAGCTGGTGTTGTTGGTTCTTTTTTCTTTTGCTTTTTCTGTTTTGCTCTCTTTTCGAGTTTTTTGATTTGTTTTGGCTTTTCTATTTTTCCGAATTCCTTTTCATAGTTTTTGATTGCATCGCTGAGCAGTTCATGAAGTTTTTTTGCATGATAGGGATCGAGCATTATCACGTTGTGTCTAATCACATAATGATGTGCTTCCTTGCTTCTCGGGTCTATTCTCGGAGTTATTGTCTTGAAGTCGAGAACAAACTGCGTTGGACTGAAGTTTATTGAAGTCTCATGTGCAAAAAATTCAGGACCGTCGATGATGTTCAGGTTTATTCTTTTCTTTTCCATTTGTTTTTCACCTCTTTTTGGCTTAAAGAGAATGCATGTTTTAAATCTTTCTTATCGAAGTCGAATAGAAATCCGCCAGGAATGGCTTTACCTCCCGAATGAAGGTAGATTCGCCATTCTCGTAGAGCAAAAGGGTCTTTTGGATCAAGAACGTAGTTTAGATAATACCACGATAGCAATTCTTGAGCATGGGTACAATTGATTATTTTACAAAAGAGGGGTTTTGCTTTATGTATTCTGCACAGATTGTTTTCTAAGAATATGCATTCGCTATATGGCTTTGAACTTGGCTTTGTTTTGATTCGATAGACAAGCTTGTTAAACAAAATGATTTCTTCAAGATAGTTTTCTTTG
Source organism: uncultured Methanosarcinales archaeon (assembly GCA_964519225.1). Taxonomy (GTDB): domain Archaea; phylum Nanobdellota; class Nanobdellia; order Woesearchaeales; family B54-G15; genus B54-G15. The sequence continues at coordinate 23,454 of CAZFJK010000002.1, forward strand.
AATTCTTTTTCGCTGAGATTAAGCAGGTTAGCGATATGTTTGATTTCTTGTTCAAGAACATAGCCAGAACTAAACCTGCAACAATTTCCGCATTGCTTGCATAGGGCATTTAGTTTCAAGATTTGATTAAGCGGTGTGGTTTTTGTTATACGCATTTTTTATTCTTAAATCTATTAGCCCTAACTCGACTTCTAACTCTAACTCGCAAAAGTTTATATATATTCTTCTCTTTTAAACTCCTTGGTATGAGAAAAGAGGTGAATAAAATAGCTGAGAAATCTTGGATAAATTCTAACTTACTGAAAAAAGCGAAACGCGATGGTGCACTGCTTGTTTTTGACAGATTTGAAGCACAGCAACCGCAGTGTAACTTTGGTAAAAGAGGCGTTTGCTGTAAAAATTGTTTTAGTGGACCGTGTAGAATAATTCCAGGCAAAGCTGATTACGGCGTTTGTGGGGCAACAGCTGATGTTATCGTAGCAAGAAATTTGCTGAGGCATGCTGGTGCTGGTGCAACATGCCATACTGATCATGCAAAAGAGACTGTTCTTGCATTGTATGAGATTGCAGAAGGAAAAGCTCCAGGCTATGGAATAAGAGATAAAGAAAAACTTTTGATGTTCGCCAAAAAGCTTGGAATAAAAACAAGCGGAAGGACGCTTAAAGCAATAGCGCGTGATCTCGTTTATGAAATTCTTGAAGATTTCAGACGACAGCAAGGATTATTTATTAAGAAAGAGGGAACTTATTTGAATTGGTTAAGAATAAGGGCAACGAAAGAAAGAATAAAAACATGGCAAAAACTTGGAATCCTGCCTGTCAATGCTGATGCTGAAACTTCACATATTTTACATCAAACAACCATGGGCTGTGATGCTGATCCTGTTGATTTATTACTTTCTGTTTTGAGGATCGGTCTTGTTGACGGTTACAGCGGATTAACTTTAGCTACAGATATTCAAGATATTATCTTTGGAACGCCAATGCCAGTGAAATCCGAAGCAAATCTTGGTGTGCTTAAAGAGGATTATGTAAATATTGTTGTTCACGGGCATGTTCCTATATTATCTGAAAAGATTGTTGAATGGGCTAGGAAGTTGAACAGTACTGCAAAAAGAGTTGGCGCAAAGGGAATTAATGTTGTTGGTATTTGCTGTACTGGAATCGAGGTTTTGATGAGACAGGGTATTCCAATTGCAGGGCATGTTTTGCAGCAGGAAATGGCAATAGCTACTGGAGTTTGCGATTTGATGATCGTTGATTTACAATGTATCTATCCTTCTGTTGCGAATGTTGCACAGTGCTACCATACCAAGATTGTGACGACGATCGATTATGTTAGAATTCCAGGAGCTGTACATATTCCGTTTGAGGTTGACAAGGCTGATGAAACAGCAAAAAAGATTGTAAAACTTGCTGTTGATAATTTCAAGAACAGAAGGAAGAGCAAGGTTTTTATTCCAAAGGAGAAAGCAGAAGTGTGGACCGGATTTTCTGTTGAAGCTATAATCGAGGCGTTGAAAAAGGTTAATCCAAGGGATCTTATGAAGCCACTTGTTGATGCGATAAAAAGCGGTGATATTTATGGTATTGTAGGCATTGTTGGTTGCAGAAATCCAAAAATGCAGGGAATGAAATTCCATGAAGAACTTACGAAGTTATTGATAAAGCGGAATATTCTTGTTGTAGGAACCGGTTGCTGGGCGCATGCTGCGGCACAGGAAGGTTTGCTTACGCCAGAAGCAACTGAAAAATATGCAGGAGCAAAACTGAAAAAAGTTCTCAAAGTAGTTGGACAGGCAAATGGATTACCGGCATTGCCTCCTGCACTGCATATGGGAAGCTGCGTCGATAATGGCAGGATTGGGGTTTTACTCGGTATGCTTGCTGATTACCTGAAAGTGCCTATTCCTATGTTGCCTGTCGCAGGTAGTGCGCCTGAATATATGGCAGAAAAAGCAGTTGCTATTGCGGTCTTTTTCCTTGCTTTAGGTTTGGCTGTGCATATTAATCCTGTTCCGCCAGTAACTGGATCAAAGCTAGTGACGAAAGTACTGACAAAAGATCTTGAGGAAATAACCGGAGGAAAAGTTTTGCTGGCTGAAACGCCGGAAAAAGCTGCAAGAGCCATAATAGCGCACATAAGAAAGAAGAGAAAAGAGCTTGGATTAAGGATGTAAAAGGAAATATATCTTTCATCGAGGTTTTTAATCCGAAGAAATTTTCCTTTCCTGATTCTTTCAAGTTTTTCTAAGTATTCTTTTTTAGCTTTTGGTTCTTTTTCGATCATTGATTCCATAGTTCTATTTGTTTACTCACACTCGTTATTTAATATTGTTTTTAATCATTTGAATTTTTGAGAAAAGAAGCGAATCTTTCGGCAAGCCTTTATCTGCTAGATCAGATGACCTTATCTTATCGTCGTATGGCAGAACTGCAAGTACAGGTAATCCAAGGATTTTAATTTCTTTTTCAATGAATTTTCTATCTTTTTCATCTTTAATTTTGTTAATTATTACATATATGTTCTTTATTCCAGACTCTTTGGCTAATTCTTTGATTTTTCTCGCTGTATCGATCGAGTTTGTACTTGGTTCGACAATAATAAGCAAAGCATCGATGTTTTTTATTGTTCCTCTACCGAGATGTTCGAGTCCTGCTTCCATGTCGAGTATTATAATTTCTTTTCTTTCTGAAAGCAGGTGATCGATAAATGCTTTAAGTAATGCGTTTTCTGGACAGAAACAACCTTGGCCTGCTTTTTTTATTGTTCCGAGAACAAGAGCATATATATTGTTATTACTAAGCTTTATTGCGTACTTATCGAGGAGATCATCTACTTTTGGTGTTAAGCTGAACAGTGCGCCATAGGAAGTGCCGGGTTTTGCTCCTGTTCTCTCTTCAATAAGATCGTACATTTCAGATAAGGGCGTTATTTTTTCGCGTATTTCCTTTGCGATGCCGAATGCAGAAAGAAGATTGCTATCTGGATCAGCATCTATGGCTATGACTTTTTTATTTTCTTGAGCAAATGCCAATGCAAGTGCTGCGGCAATCGTTGTTTTGCCAACCCCGCCTTTGCCTGTGATTGCGAGTTTCATTATTTGATTTATTCAAAAACTATTTTGTGTTTTATGAAATCAATATAAAGAAGCTTACCCTGGATTTCTTTTGAGTTTCCTTTGATGTCTTCTAAAATGAAGTCGCCATCGTTTTTAACCTTAAGCACTGCGACGTTCTCCATTATTTTCTCATTACCTTTGAATGCATTAGATTCGCACATATCTTTCACCTCATTAACCGCATGGTACGAAGCTCATTGCCGAGTGCGAGTATTTGCGGTTTGAGGCATTTGTTTTATCAATTAGCTTTCATTTAAAAAGATTGGCCTGAAGAAATAGAACTTCAATTCAAAATTCTATAGCGACCAATGCCAAGACTTTCATTTGTGATTTGCATACTTTCTTCTTTGCTTGCGATATTAAACATAGCTCTTATAGCGTCTATATTTTCAGGTATTACTATTGCTTCCTGAGGTATTGCTTGAATTAAATAAAGTTCATTATCAATGATTGCTATGCTATCTTTCCATATGATATTCTCGAATAAATCATAACGAAACCTTATCTCTCTTGCGAACTCTACCACTTTTGCTATTGAAGTAAACCCATCTTTACTTGATATAAGCATTATTCTTGGCTCTGCTTTTAGTACTTCAATAATATCTTCTGCCTTTACCTGATCTTCAAGTTCAATGTTTAGTGCATGGACGTGCATAAGCGTGGTTGGAACCTTGAAAGCGACTGTTGTTATATCCACATCAAGAACGGTTTGAACATCAGGACCGTGATGAGATGGTATGGTTATCGGGTCCGGCATGATGTTATTAACAAGGCCCTTTTTATCATCTTTTGGATCAACAACACGTCTTATCATTGTTGCCCTTACTTTCCTAACGCCATAGTTCTGGTTTATGGTATACAATAATCTAACTAGGCCAGTAGTATTACAGCTTACAACCCTAACGTAATCTTTTCCGATGGCTTGTTCGTAGTTTGCGAGAGCATTGAAAGACACTTCTGCAACATCTTTTTTCTCACCGCCTTGAAATATTGCTTTTATTCCAGCTTTTTCATAATATTTTGCTTTGTTTTCAGCTCCAGCTTTTTTAGGACTGCAATCGACAACAATGTCTGCTTCTTGGATAAGGTCTTCTATAGTTCCCTTAACAGAAATACCTTCTTTTTTAAAACTTTCAATCTTTTCAGGAGTAGCGGCATAAAGTTCAAAGCATTTTTGTATGGCAAGTTTTGCTTCGTAATCAGGTTTGGTCTTTGTAACGCCAACGACTTCCATGTCTTCTTGGCAATTTACAGCATCTGCAACGCGCTTGCCGATAGTGCCATATCCATGAACAGCAACCTTTATTTTCATTCGCCCTCCACCAAACAAAGCAACACTGGGTTAAAAATTTTTTGTATGTTCATTTCACAACATTTAAATATTATTTTCTTTCCGCATGAATAGCTTGTTTAGAGAAGGAGGTGGTTAGAGCATGTTATTATGGATTATCGGTGTTTCTGTATTGGCTTTGGTTGTGGCTGGTTTGCTTGCTTTTTTTGTGCTAAGGCAAAATGCTGGGACAGAAAAGATGAAGGAAATAAGCAAGGCAATTCAGCAAGGAGCAGCAGCTTTTCTTTGGAAAGAATACAGCGTTCTTGTTGTTTTTGCAATAGCTGTGTTTTTGGTTTTGCATTTTCTGATAAGTAAGCAAATAGCAATAGCCTTTATTGTGGGAGCCGTATTTTCTGCTTTAGCAGGAAACATCGGAATGAGGATTGCAACAAAAGCAAATGCAAGAACTGCAAATGCTGTTAAGAAGAGTTTGAATTCTGGTTTAACGGTTGCTTTCAGAAGCGGTGCTGTAATGGGTTTTTCTGTTGTTGGTTTGGGCTTACTTGGTGTTGCATTGCTTTATGCTTTGTTTAAAGATCCGAATGTGATTTATGGTTTTGGTTTTGGAGCAAGCAGCATTGCTTTGTTCGCAAGGGTTGGTGGTGGAATTTATACAAAAGCTGCTGATGTTGGTGCTGATCTTGTCGGCAAGGTTGAAAAGGGAATTCCTGAAGATGACCCGAGAAATCCCGCTGTTATAGCTGATAACGTCGGCGATAACGTTGGTGATGTTGCGGGAATGGGAGCAGACTTATTTGAAAGTTACGTCGATAGTATAATTGCAGCCATGGTTTTGGGCATGGCAATTTTTTCCTTAAAAGGGGTTTTTCTGCCCATGGGAATAGCAGCAGCTGGAATAGTTGCTTCGATAACTGGTATGTTTTTTGTTAGAGCTAAAAGCAAAAAAGGTCTGCATATGGCATTGAACAAAGGAGTTTTTGCAGCTGCAATACTTTCAGCTCTGTTCTCTTATTTTATTGTTCGTTATTTTGTTGGCGAAATTAATGTTTTTTATGCAATGCTCAGCGGTTTGGTAGCTGGAATTTTGATCGGACTTTCAACAGAATATTACACTTCAGCATACAGAAAGCCGGCAAGGAGCATAGCAGAGGCAAGCAAAACAGGAGCTGCAACAAATATTATTGCTGGTTTAGCTGTTGGAATGCATAGCACGATTATTCCTGTTTTGGTTGTAAGTGCAGCATTGATTTTAAGCTATCTGTTTGCCGGATTGTTTGGCGTAGCTATGGCAGCTGCGGGTATGCTTTCAACTTTGGGCATAACTCTTGCTACTGATTGTTATGGACCTGTTGCTGATAATGCAGCTGGAATTGCTGAGATGGCAGGCCTTGGTGGAAATGTGAGAAAAAGAGCAGAAGCCCTTGATGCATTGGGAAATACTACTGCTGCAATAGGTAAAGGTTTTGCAATTGGCAGTGCAGCCTTAACTGCTTTGGCTTTGTTCGCAAGCTTTATGCAGGTTACTGGATTAAAGGCGATTAGCCTAACGCAGCCGACTGTAGTTGTAGGCTTGTTTATTGGCGGATTAACAACATTCATTTTTTCAGCATTGACCATGAAAGCTGTAGGAAGAGCCGCATTTAAGATTGTGAATGAAGTTAGGAGACAATTTAAAGAGATTAAGGGATTGATGCGGGGAAGAGCGAAACCTGATTATAAGCGGTGTGTTAGGATAAGTACAGGAGCAGCATTAAAGGAGATGATTCTTCCGAGCTTGTTAGCGATAGTGATTCCTTTGGCTGTTGGATTTATTTTAGGAGTTGAGGCAGTTGGCGGCTTGCTTGCAGGCGTAACAGTAACTGGCTTTTTAATGGCAGTGTTCATGGCAAACGCCGGTGGTGCATGGGATAATGCAAAGAAATACATTGAAGAAGGACATTTCGGCGGTAAAGGAAGTTTTGCTCACAAAGCAGCAGTTGTTGGCGATACAGTCGGAGATCCGTGCAAGGATTGTAGTGGGCCGAGTTTGAACATATTGATCAAGTTAATGAGTATTGTGGCTTTGGTGTTTTTACCTTTGTTTTTATAACGGTCGGTTTTCCGACCGATTTTCGCTAAAATTGGTCGGTTTTCCGACCATTATTTTTAAAACGTCGCTAAGATAATTTGTTGTCTTGGTTTTAGGATTATAGTTTTTCGTTTGGGAAATTCTGCCAGTTGAGTTTCTGCTTTTGATTCGCCGCCGATTTCTGTAATTAAAAGCTCTTTACCTTTTTTAATGACATAATCAGGAGATTTCTTTTTACCTTTTATGGTATTAACGTCATATCCTCTTGAAATGAAACTGAATACCGCCATTTCCTCTCTAATTGCTCCTAAATTTGGTTCTTCGTTTACGGCTTTACAGATACTAGTTCTTAAGCACGGGTGTCTGAACATTATTTTTGGCTCTCCGCGAATCATTTTTGGTCCTTTACCGTAGGGACGTATAATGCGAATTACCTGCATTTCGTCAAGAATTTTTATTATTTCATACATGGTAAATTTGCTTATTCCTAAGTTCTTCGAGCATGAATTTATGCTGAATTCTCCGAGAGGAGAGGTTGCAAGCATATAGAGAAAATTTTCCATGGCAACAATTTTTTCTCCGCTCATTTTGAGAAAGAAAACAGCATCTTGTCTTATTGATTTTCTAATGGAATTAAAGATTGCAGTAGTTGTAGCTTCATCGTATTCAAAGTATATTGGTAAACCGTTGTAAAGTGCTGTTTCCCAATTCTGCTTGAGTTCTGGATGCTGAATCAATATTTTTATAGAACTTTCTATTTTTTTCCATTCTTCTTTAGCTTGCACTTTTTTTCCTGTTTTGAGAAAAACAAATTCTCCTAATCCGAGGAAATCTGCATTGATCTCTTCTTCTCTTCTTTCAGGTACAAAGACCAAAGGTGCGCTTCCTGAAACAATAAATCTTGCTTTAGGAAACTCATCATATAATGCCTTGACTTCGTTTCTCCAGTTAGGATAAGTATGAGCTTCGTCTATAAGCAAAATATTGAATCCTCTTTCCAAAGAGGTCTTTCCGATTTGATAAAGCCCGTAGTTTTTGATTAACGGATTATCCATACTAAAATACATTGCTTCCTGTTGCTTTTCTGCGAAGATCTGCAGTAAAGCTGTTGTTTTTCCAGCTCCTCTAAAACCTCTTAGAAGTTTTATTCTTGGCTCCCTTCCCATAGATTTCATTAACTTTAAAAGAAAATATCTTTTCCTGTATTGTTTTATTTTTTCGATTAATCGCAATGCAATTTCTCTCAATTCTATAAAATCCTCCGATGGCAGTAGTCTTGTTTTTTTCATATTTTATTTTGAACTAACGCTAGTTTATAAAATTTTCCGATTTTCCGACCAATTTTTGCTATTATTAGTCGGTTTTCCGACCAATTAAACATTGGTAAAACCAAACTAAAACTTTTTATTTTTCTTCTTTTCTTCTTTTTGAATGCAGCCAAAATGTTTGAGATGTAAAGGTAGGGGTTTCTGCGGAAGAATTGTCTGCCCTATGGTTGCAAAAGCATCAGCTCTTTTTAGGATCAGCGAGCAGATTAAGTTAAGAGAAAATTTTTCAGGAGATGCGCCAGCACCATTTGTTGGAAGGATTGGATATCCATCTGTAAATGTCGGAGTTCTTGCTTTACAGGAACAGAGAGATGACGCTTGGCTATTTGATGCACCAAGATACTGGGCAATGAAAAGCTACAGCATTGATCAGATAATGGTTTATAGAAGCAGTTTAATTAATTCAAGAACGAATTTGCATGTTGGTTCTGTTAAATCTGATAAATCAAAGCTTATTGAGCTTGAACAGGAAATTGCTTTAGCTGAAAAGCCCGTTGATGTTGAGGTCTGGCTTAAGAAAAAACCTGTTTTCAGGCTTAATTTCGATGCTGTGACAATGCCAAGCGGTCCTGTTGCACGTTTGAAGAAAGCAAAATTAATTGAGAATCCCTTTGTTCCTCGAAAAATCGAAAAAGCATATACTGACTATGATTTAAAAGCAGAAGAGGCTGTATTTTATCTTTATGAAAGCGGTTTTGACGAAAACAAGCTTGCAAAAGCATTAAGCGTTGGTTGTTTCGGAGTTAAAACACAAAGAAAACTTGTGCCGACGAGATGGAGCATTACAGCTGTTGATGATATTATAGGAAGAAGACTCATTAAGATAGTAAGGGATTTTAATTTTCATGACTACGCTTTATTTTTCGATGGATATTTGGGAAACTACTATATGATCTTGTTCTTTCCTTCTGTTTGGCGGTACGAGTTATTTGAGATATACGCTCCGAAAGTAAGCTGGAATCAATCAAACCAATTGCAGTATACAACAGACTATGAAGGAAGTTTCGGCAGGAAAACTTATGCTGAAAACTGCGCTGGTGGTTATTATACCGTTAGACTTGCTGTACTTGAAAAGCTAAGAAGCATGAAGCGACAGGCAAGTGTTTTGGTACTCCGCTTTATAACAGGAGACTACTATATTCCTCTTGGTGTTTGGGTAACGAGAGAGGCCGCAAGAAAAAGCTTGCAGGTAAAGAGTATTTGCTTTAATTCGATGGAGTTAATGCTTAAATACGCTATTGATTTTGCACAGAAAAAATTTGGGATAGATCTAAATAAAATTTTTGAACAGAGCAAATTGCTGAGAGAATTAAAAGAACAAAAAAGAATAGCTGATTTTTGAACGTTCTATTTTACCTTTACTTTAATTTCTTTTTTCTTTTTCTTTTCTGGCTTTGCTCTCGGAATTTTTATTCTGAGAATACCTTTATCAAGCTTTGCTTCTGCTTTTTCTGGAATAACTTTCACTGGCAAGCTGAAATATCGTCTGAAGCCTGCATAACCTCTTTCCTGTCTGAAATACCCTTTTTTCTTTTCGATAACTTCTTTCTTTTTTTCTGCTTTGATGTCAATGCTGTCTTCTGTGATGCTTAGCTGAACGTCTTCCTTATCAACGCCAGGCAGCTCTATATTAATGATTACATCTTTATCTGTTACCTGAATATCTGCCAGCGGCTCTTTAAATCCTGCTGTTACTGGCATGATTGGTTTTCTGAATTCTCTTAACAAGCGCTCCATCCTTTCCATTTCTTGCTTAAATCGTTTTTGCATTTCTTCGAAGATATCCCACATTTTTATCACCGTGATGAAGATTTTAATCTGAATTATAAACTTTTTTATAATCCTAAAAAAAGAAGAATAAAGATTTATTCTGCCGTTCCTATTTGATTTTTATAGCTTCAGTTACTGTTGTTGCGAATTCTTCAGCAGCCATTGGACCCTGCGCTGTTATGATTTTTCCATCTGTTACTACATGTCTATCGACATAGATAGCGCCGTAGTTAGCTAACAGTTTTATGTACCTGTCCTCTGGCCATACTGTTGCTTTAACACTATTGAGAATTCCTGCTTCAGCTAATATCGTTGGTGCTAAGCATATTGCTGCAATAATCTTTTCTTTTTCAGCTGCGCTGCTGATTAGTTCGTTTAATCCCTTTGTTCCTGCAAGGTTTGATCGCGTACCTGGACCGCCAATGATAACTATAGCGATGTAATCATCTACGTTTACATCAGCAATTGGTATTGTTTCTACAGTAAAGCCAGACGTTGCTGTTGCAGCTCCGCCATTAGGTGAAGCTACTTCAACAGCAATACTTTCTGCTTCAAGCGCATCTCTGACTTTGCTGTATTCCACAGGTTGAAAATCTTTTTGAGCTACTATCAAAAGAACCTTTCCAGATTCTTCCTTTTCATGAACTTCAGTTGCTGGTTCTGGTTGTAGCGGTGTTTCCTGCATTGTTGGTTTTTTACATCCAAAAATCAACAAAGATATAAACAGAAATCCTGTTATAAACAAAACCCTTTTTCCAATCATTTTTATCATGTTTTAAGAATGCGTTAAGCTTAAATAAATCTTTCTTTCAATTTTAAATCAATGCAGAAGAAAATCAAAAAAGAAGAAAAAGAAGTGCAAGTGAGAAGAGTAAAGCAAATAATTCGTTTGCTCAGAAAAGAAGTTGGCAAGACCACCGCAGTAGTTCGTAGTAAAAATCCTTTTAAGGTTTTGATTGCTACTTTGCTTTCTCAAAGAACAAAGGATGTTAATACTGAAAAGGCTGTGAAGAACTTGTTTTCGAGATTTAAATCAATAAGGGACTTTCTTAAAGCTGACGTAAAAGAGATTGAGAAATTGATAAGATGTGTTGGCTTCTTCAAAGTAAAAGCGAAGCGAATAAAAGAGCTGGCAAAAATTGTTCATGAGAAATATCATGATAAAGTACCAAAGGATTTTGATGAATTGATTAAACTTCCTGGCGTCGGTAGGAAAACAGCAAATTGTGTTCTTGTTTATGGCTATGGGATTCCTGCCATTCCTGTAGATACGCATGTTCACAGGATAAGCAACAGGCTTGGTCTGGTCAAAACAAAAACGCCAGAACAAACAGAAAAGGCTTTGATGAAAGTTATACCAAAGAAGTATTGGATCGAGTTAAATGAACTTATGGTAAAATTCGGCCAGAGAAAATGTCTTCCTAAAAATCCAAAATGCAGCGAGTGTTTGCTTAGAAAGGTTTGTGCATACGGAAAGGCGATGAAAAATTCAGATTAGAGAATACTTATTATAAGGAAGATATCTAAAATAGAAAGGATTGCTATCAAGATTAAGCTGATGATAGTTTGAATTTTGGTATTTTTGTATTTACGCATGATTTTTTTGCTATTGCTGAGCTTAAGCAATATCGCTATTACAAAAGGCGTTAAAAAGCCATTTAGGATTTGTGAATAATAGATGAATTTTATTGGGTGGATTGGAACAAGAGCAATAAGCGCTCCGAGTAAGAGAGATATGATGATTATAAAATAGAATCCCTTTGCAAATCTTGGCTTTTTGTCGAGGCCTTCGTGCCAACCGAATAATTCAGAAACAGCATAGGCAGTACTGCCTGCTATTACAGGTAAGGCAAGAAAGCCTGAAAAGATTATTCCAAGAGAAAATAGCAAATATGCTAAGTTTCCTGCCAATGGCTTTAAAGCAAGGGCTGCATGCGCTGGAGTGTTAACAACTATTTTAGATGAGAATAATGTTGCAGCAGCTGCTATGATAATGAATCCGGCTACCACATTTGACCAAAGCATTCCGAGAATGGTGTCAAGCTTCATTTCTCTTGCTATGAATGTTGTTTTGTGCTCTTCTAATTCGTCTGACGCTTGCCAGAATAACATATAAGGAGCAATGGTTGTTCCTATTATACCAATAGCTACCGGGATAAAGCCTAAACTAGGAAATGATGGTATGAACCCTTTTAGAATAGAAGGCCAGTCAGGTTTTGTGAGTATTGCAGAGATGATGTAGAACACAAGAAGAAAAGTTAAGCCTAGTAAGAAGGTTCTTATTGTTTTGTATTTCTTGAAGATGATGAGATAACTTAATAGTAAAGCAATTGGTATAGTGAATATCGTCCAGTTTATCCCTGTCATTAAACCAATGACAGAAGCAATTCCTGCAATATCTGCTGAAATGGTTATGAGGTTTGCAAGTGCGAGAATAGCTATTACTAAAATGGCTGTTGTTTTGCCATCATATTGTTTTATCAAAGACGCCAGTCCTTTTCGTTTGACTAAAGCGATTCTTGCTGCCATTTCCTGAACGACTGCCATAATTGGAGTACATAGCAGAAGAATCCAGAGAGGAGCATAGCCAAAGAGCGAGCCCGCGATTGTATAAGTGACTATTCCTGCAGGATCGTTATCAGCGCCCCCGGTGATTAA
>CAZFJK010000002.1:35793-71022 GCA_964519225.1 uncultured Methanosarcinales archaeon
TCAAGAAACTTTTTTAAACTATGTGAGAATAATAGTTTAAGAGGATATTCGATGAAAAAAAGAGGTCAGATTACATTATTCATTGTGCTAGGTATAGTTATATTACTTGTAATTGGCTTGTTCTTTTTTATCAGAGCAAGAATTGCTGAAAAAAAATTATTGGAAAGACCTGCTATAGAATTACCTAACGAGCTGAAACCTGTTCAGTTCTTTGCAGAACAATGCCTTGAAAAAGTTGCTGTTGACGGTTTTAAATTGATTGGTGCTCACGGAGGCTATATTAATCCTGATGCTGTCGGAAAGTTTGACTATGATGCGCAAACAGAAAGCGATGGTTTGATGCTTTCTCCGAACGGTTTAAAAGTTGTTTATTGGCTTTATAATAAAGCTCTGCCAAACGAAAAGCCAGAGTTTGCATCTTTAAGGCCAGTGCTGACTAAAAAAGAAGGAAGGAATTCTATTGAAGAGCAAGTTGAACAGTATATTGAGCATCACATTGATGAATGTTTTGGCGACTTTGAGCAATTTACTGAGAAAGGATTTAAGATTCAGCTAAAAGGAAAACCTGATGCAAAAGTTGTTATTTTACCGCAGAAAGTTATTATTCATCTTGACTACGGTATTGAAATCGCGCTTGGTGAAATAAGCAGCAAATTGGATCATTTGTATAGAGAATTGGATATCGATATTAAAGGAATGTATGACATGGCAAGATTTATCACGGAACTTGAAACTAATTATACGTTCATCGAAGAAAGAATATTGAGTGGAATTGAGACCTTTTCTGATACAACCGTAGAAAATCTACCGCCAATGGACGAAAGTGAATTTGAACTTGCTCCTACTGCTGTTTGGCTGGAGAGTGATGTTAAAGAGGGAATCAAGCAATTAATGATAGGATATGTTCCGTTATTTAGATTAGAGGCACCAAACAAGTTCGATGTTAATTTCAAAGATGCGACGACTAAAGCATTTTATGATAACTTTTTGATTCCCGTCAAAAGCAAATATGCAGTAAGATTCGATTATCTTGGATGGCCTTTTTACTTTGATGTAAATGACGATGCAGGTTTAATAATGCCAGAACATACGGTGATCAGCAGTGCTGGCCTGGTTTTTGGGATTCAGCGCTATAAAACTCTGTATGATATTTCTGTTCCGATTTTGATTACACTAACTGATAAAAATGCACTTGGGAAAAAAGGATACAGTTTTAGTTTTGCTATTGAGGCAAACATTAGAAACAATGAGCCAATAAAGCCAGAGAAACCGGTTATGCCCAGTTTAGCGTTCTTTGAAGAAAGCTTGCTTTGCAGAGAAAACCAAAGAAACAGCGGTGAAATCAGCATTGTAGTGAGTGACGCATATAATAGTGAGTTGCTTCCTAATGTAAGTGTTTTTTATTCTGTTGGAGAAGAGAGCTGTTTCATTGGAAAGACGGACAGCACAGGATTGCTTAAAGCGAGACTTCCTGTTGCTTTTGGCGGTGTACTTAGCTTTGTGAAAGATGGCTATCTGACTGGTTATAAATCCTATGATGCTTTGCCAGAACAATCAGATAAGATTAACATTCGGCTTTACAGAATTGTTGAGCTAAATGCGTCGGTTGAAAAAAGATTGATTAGAAAAATTACAAAGTCATTTCCGTTCATCAGTGGAAAGGCTTTGGGCGGCTGGCAGTATACTGGAGAAAGTACTTCACTTGATGATGTTGAAGAAGCTGTTATTACTTTTAGAAGAATTGGCGATGAAGAAGCTTCTTTTACTTCTGTGTTGAGGCTGAGCGGAAAAAATAGAAGTAGTTTGAAGCTTGTTCCTGGAGCGTACGAGGTTTCTGGAACACTGATCAGGAATGAGAATCTCACTATTCCAAAAGAAAAGAGATGCATTAAGAAAAAAGTTTTAGGCGTTACTGTTGGTAAAGAATGTTTTGACATTCCTGCTATTAATCTTGAAAAATTCATAGCCGGAGGTGTTTTGTTTAATAACAATACAGGTTATTTAATCCTGGATCCTGTGCTTGTTTATAATTCAAAAGAAATTAGATTTTATTTGCTATCACCTGCTTTATACATGGTTGAAGAAAAAGAAAGGAAGGTTGAAGACCTTGAGCAGCTCGGAAAATTCGAGGAATATACCAAACAGTTTTACGATGATTTATTGCCTGTGCCTGTAGCAAGATGAAGCATAACTGTATTTGGCGGATCATTGCAATGAGCTTAATTGGTTTAGTTATTTCAATCAGCTTTTCTATTGCAGGGGTTTATGCTTCTCTTGAAATAACAAGGAGCAGCGGTTCTGGTAATGTTGACAATTATTTTGATGGTAAAGGAGATAATTGGATTATTGAAGCTGTTGCCGACCTCGGCGGCAGAACCGTTCAGCCAGAAATGATTACGCTTAGATTTCCTACTGGCGATGAGCATTTTCAAACATGCGAAAAGCAAAACGAGCATTATGTATGCAGATGGGAAAGCGGTTTTATGACGGCTCCTGAAGGAAGCTATTCTGTTGATGCTGTTTTGCATGACCTTGTTTTAGCTGTGGATTATAGTGATAAAGCAGAACTGATTGTTGACGGTTCTAAGCCGAGGATTCATTCTCTGCAGATAACACAAGAGGGCGGTGAAATTAAAATCGGCATTATAGTTTCTGATAGCAAAATTGTAAATGGCGCTGAAACAAGCAGCGGACTTGACAGAATTGAAGTTTGGAACGGTGATAATCTTGTTGCAAAGGTTGAAAACATCAGCAGCACTGACTATGAAGGCGACTTAATTGCTGATCTGCCTGAAGGAAGTTTTACGCAAAATTTCCTGATTAAAGTTTATGATAAAATAGGCCATGTTACTGCTGTTGCAAGCGAGCAATTTGCAGTTGATTTTAGCGTTCCTAAAATTTTGACTGAAAGCTTTAAGATAGGTGAATTAATTGATTGGGCTCCTTCACAGCCAGGAAAATTTGATATTTCTGTTGAGATTATGGAGGATGAAGGTTTGAGTGAAGTTGTCGGGGACTTTTCTCAGCTCGGCTTAAGCTCAAATGAAGTAGCTGATAAATGCGAAGAGATTGCTTCTATGCATTTTAAGTGCTATTGGTACAATAGATTAGTAAGTTTTCCTGGCAATGTCAGGCTTAAGATAAGCGCAACCGATTTGCGCGGAAATGTTGGTATTGCTTATGTTGAAAGGGCTTTTAAGGTTGATCAAGCAAGGCCTGTTATATTGTTTGTTGGGAGCGAAGGTTTCTATAACGGAACGAATTATGCAAACAAGAATAGATTGACAAAGTTAATTGCAAGAATACAAGAGGCAGAAAGCGGAATCTCTGCTGAGAATGTTTTATTTGATGCTGATTATGTTGTAAGCGGCGGAGCTGGAACGCACAAGCGCGTGCATGCTGAAAATTGCAGTGAGGTTGAATCCGGCGTGTACGAATGCTATCTTGATATTGCCTTACGAAACTATGGAACTGCTTTTCTAGTTAGCGTAAAAGATAATGCAGGGAACAGTGTTTCTGTTGATGAACTTGCGACTCTCGGCAGGATCGAACTTAAGCCGGATGAGGATGCTCCTGTTATTGAAAAAGTAGAGATGAAAGCTACCGCAGGAATGTACGGAACTGAAAAGGAATATTTTGAAAGCAATGATTTCATTAATTTGCGCGTTTATGTGAAGGATAAGATCGGAGTAAGGTGTTATGCTGATCTGAGAAATGTTGTGTTAGGAATAAATGAATATGTTCCTGCAGATGATTGCAGTTTACAGCAAGACGGAAGTTGGCTTTGCGAATGGCTTGGCAAAGGTCCGATAAGGAGCGGATATGCAAAAGCTTATTATGGGATTAGATGCGAAGATTATGTTGGAAATTATGCAGAGAAGGACGGCGTTATAGAAATACTTGGAAAAAAGATCGAAACGCATCCTGATTTTTGGAAGACTGTAAGCGTTGAAATGATGCCCTCATTTTTGGACAGAAGCATGACAAAAATAATGAGGAGCAGGGTTTATTTTGATGCTGAA
The DNA here is from genome assembly GCA_964519225.1 of uncultured Methanosarcinales archaeon. Taxonomy (GTDB): domain Archaea; phylum Nanobdellota; class Nanobdellia; order Woesearchaeales; family B54-G15; genus B54-G15. The sequence continues at coordinate 39,816 of CAZFJK010000002.1, forward strand.
ATACATACAGTAAATCCGAACGTTGAATTCTTGGATGCAAGGTTGAAGGAATGTAAAGGGAAAAGCATTCCTGCTTGCGGCGATGATTGTTTGATTGATTATTATATTATTAACAATGTTCCTGGAAGCGAGCATTTTTATATTGTTTTAGAGTTCAAACAATTTGATGCTGAAAATATAGATATGCTTCAGTATAACTGCACACTTGAAATCTTCTCTAAGTATGGTGCATTTGCTTTGCAGAATCCAGAAGAAGAAGTTATCCAGCTTGATGTTCCTGTTGGTGAAAGTAGGATTGGAAGGATAGATACTAATTTAGAAAGGAAAATAGAACGGGTTAAGAAAAGGATTGGTGGAATTTGGAGTAGGATCAGTGATCTAAAAAAATTCATTGAATGGTCAAAATGGGGTTGTAGGGTGCTTTTTATTTTGGATGTTCCAGTGAGAGCAATTATAGATATTGTTAATAGAAAAAGTGAAGGTGCAAGAGCATTGCCTGGTGGAGCTGCTATTGCATCTTCGATTTGTTTGTTTAGCGAGCAAACAAAAGAAGAACTTTCGTGGGAACCGGTAAAATGGCTTAAACCTTTTTGTTATTTTGTGAGTTGCAGAGGTCCTTGGTATGATAAGTATAAAGATGCGATAGCAAAATTCTTAACAGTTGAAGTAGGAAAAGCAACCGGAGGGATTAGTTTGCCTTTCACACCAGGAGCGCTTGAAAGAGCAATTGGATTAACTCCAGATCCGTACAGAAGCTTGACTATGGCTGTGGCTATGCTTTGTGTTCCTGCTATTGTTTATAATCTTGACAAGCTCAGGCAGATTGATTGCAGGTATCTTTATTGTTTGAAAAATGAAGTTCCCGCTGGAATTGTTACAGTACGCGGATGTAAGGAATTAAGAAGATATATGGCATGTAAATATGTTTGGGGAGAAATATTTGAGTTTATTCCGTTTGTGAAGTTGGTTGATAGAGCTCTTGCTCTGTTACAAAGTTATTTGAAAGATCCTATTGCAGCATTAAGACTGAGTGCAGCACTTTATTGCAAACAATGGTGTGCTGGCTCAAATATTGGAGCTACTGAATGCAGTATTGCTGCATGGACTTTTGCAATACTCGACTTAATCAATGATATTACTATGCTTGAAAAGGAAGCTAAAAGCATTAAATTTGATTATTGTAGTACTATATAATCGTAATGTTAAAAATGAAAAAGAAAAAAACAAAGGCAAAGACAAAAGAAGTGCGGTGGTTCATTTTGATAGGTATAATTGGTTTATCGGTAATGCTAACTTTAGTTTCGCTTTCTTTTTCTCAGGAAGAAAAAAGTAAAAATAAAGGTGAAAAAGAGCCACCTATTGATTTGACTAGATATGGTTTTACGAAGAAAGACTTGGAAGATAGTACTTCATACACTTTAGGCGAGCATTCGTTTGTTTATAGGAATGGGGAATGGTATTATAATGGAAAGAAATGTTCTTTAACTTATTTTGATACAGAGCCATATCCTCTGTTCGTGCTACCAGATGGATCTGAGGTTGAAATGCCTAAAGAAGGGAAAGTTATCGTTGCTCATCAAGATAAGACTCTAGAAGAATATAATTACAGAGAAATGAATGGAAAGTATGTTTTAGAATCAAAAATTAAGTATGATAAACATAAAAGTCCAGTGGCTGGGGAAGAGCACTTTATCATAAATACAGATTTTTCAAAAGAATATGGAAATGCATTTTACTGGGAATGGGAATATAATGAGAAAACTAAGAAAAGAGAAGGTTATATTTATTCTGAAAAAGACGGAAATGTAGTTGGTTATGGCGTAGGAGATGAGCGTTATATTGTTTCTCCTGATTCGTATAAGGTTTTAAGGATGAAGGATAAAAAGGTAATAGAAAAGTACGAGTATAAGAAAGGAACATGGCGCGATGCCAAAGGAAATGAAGTTAAAGATGAAAATGTTTTGAATGTGTTAAAAGATGTTCACAGAGAACGATATTACTACAGATGGCTTACTGGTGAGGTTAGTTTAGGAAAAATCTTAGAAACAGCAGGAGAGATAATTCCTGCTGCAGAAAAAGCACTTATGCCAGGACTTAGCGGTTGGATTGGAAAGCAATGGAAGAATTTTAAAGCGTGGCGAGAAACAATCGATGAAAAATTTGCAAAAGCCTGTCTTGGTGAAGAATATTGGAAAAGCGAGATATGCGATGCGCATTTGGAAAGATTAAATAAGCAAGGATTAGTTATAGAATCTCCAGCAGGAGAGGTTCAGTTTGTTGCGCATGTTGAAGCTGAAAGAAGCAAGCCAATGCCAAAGGAATGTCCTTGCAAAGCTGGTGAAGAATGCATAGGAGGTATCTGCTATAAAGATGGACAGCCGTTAGTGAAATATTTTTATAAAATTACGTACGGTGTAAGGGCGCCGAGCGATATTGCTTTAACGCCTGAGATTGATGAGAGGGGAGCTATCAGCTTTACGTTGGAATTAAAAGGTGAAGTAAACAAATATGCTTATGTTGTTGAAGGCACTCAACAACCGTATTATTTCCATCTTAAGCCTGGTGAGGAGAAATCTGCAGTTGGAGATAAAGCTTTATTGTTTTTTTCAACGCGAAAATATGATGAGGTTTGTATAAAATTTGGAAAGGAACCAAAGAAAAAATGGAGAGAAATAAAGTATCTTTGCAATAAAATAGCTGAATCGCAGAGGAGCTATGAGAACTGGCGAGAAGCAGCATTATCTGGTGCAGCTCCAGGAGAAGCACCAACATTAGAACCTGAATTTAATTCAGATATTTAAAATATAAAAATGATTAAAAATTAAAATGAAACCAAAATTAAAACTCGCTCTTAAAGAAAGCGTTAAGGATAGCTTTTTGATTTTTTTACTTTTTGATGCAATTTTCATCGGAATAAATGCTGGTTTAATTTATTTATTTTATTTTAAAATAAAAAGTAAATTGGCTTTTTTCTTCTTGGCGCAAACAATCCAACCAGAAAATTTAGAGCAGGTGTATGCATTTTCTCAGCAAATTTCTTCTGCTTTGACCTTCGTTGGAGTTGCTTTTGTCGTGTCTCTAATCGTTTTGATCTTTTCGCATTCACTCACGCGAACCTTGGCTTGGAATTTGGTAATGAGAAAGAAGCTTGGATTTAGAGCTTTGCATTGGTTAAAATTTACAGCAATCAGCGTTATTCAAGGGCTTGCATTTATTTTGATAGGTTTTCCATTTGCTTTACCGGCTGCAATTGCTAAATCAGCTACTGTTTTGCTTTTAACTATTTTGTATGGTTTGCTGTTCTACTTCTTTGCTCTTGTTCAGGCAAACCTTTCAAAATCAGGAAAGATAGGAAAATCATTAGCAAACGGATTTCTGCTTTTTGACTGGAAGTTCTGCGGAACAAGCTTAGCAGTATTTTTTGGTATTGGTCTTATATCAACCTTGCTTTCAGCACTTAGAGCGTTAAATTCACCAAACGCTTTTATACTCGTTACGCTTGTTTTAATATGTTTATACATTTCGTGGATCAAATCGTTTGTGTTTGATCAAATAAGGCAGCTAAAAAAATAAAATAAAAATGAAAAAAAGAGGTCAGATTACGTTATTCATTTTAATAGGCCTAATTATTGTAATTGCGTTCTTTTTACTTTTCTATCTGAAGCAAAAAGAGATCATATTCAAGCCAAAGCCTCCGCTATTGCCGACTGAATTAGCTCCGTTAGATGCTTATGTAAAGGCATGTATCGAAAAGATAAGCGGTGAAGCTGTAGCTATGATCGGAACAACAGGAGGATACATCTATTATCCTGATTTTATTAAGAATGATATGAGTTCTTATCTGCTTATTGCTCCTACAGAGCACGGAATGATGCCTTACTGGAGAACTTTAGAAGCGTTAAGAATTCCTCCTTTACAGTTTATAGCAGAACAAATGGAAAGATATGTTAATGAGAACTTAAAATCGTGCTTGCAGAACTTCACTCCTTTTACTGCACAGCACAATATTGTTGAAAAATCAGAGCCAAAGGCAGATGTTGAATTCGGCGATGAAGCTACCTTGGTAAAAGTTGATTACGCGCTTTCGATCAGCGATAAACAAGGAAGAAAGGTTGCTGATATCGAAGAATTTGAAATTGAACTTCCTTACAGAATCAAGACGATACATCGGATAGCAGAAGAACTGGTGAAAGCAGAGAATACAAACAAATTTATGGAATATACAGTTATTGACTTGATTGCGCTTGATGAGGATATTCCTTTAAATGGCGTAGAGCTGAGCTGCAAGAAGAAAAGATGGCGAACCAGCGATGTTGAAAACAAGTTGAAAACATTGATTAGAGTGAATCTTCCGAAGATAAGAGTTGAAAGGACGAGCTATCCTGATTTTCCTGCAGATCAGCCTTATCTGGCAAAACATTTTGTTTGGGACCCCTTAAAGCTAAATTATAAGGATTTTAGTATTAGTTTTAGTTTTAATGAAGAATGGCCATTTTATTTCTATGCAAGGCCGAATAAAGGCGGCTGGCTTGAAAGCGGAATGCAAAGGATTCAACGCTATTTGCCGTTTGTCTGCATACAAAGCTGGCAATTCAGCTATGATTTACGCTTTCCGATTATGGTTTCGATTCTGGACAGAAAGAATAATTATCTGTTTTCCTTTGCTTTGGAGCTCGGCATTGAAAGGAATTATCCTTCTGTTGGAAGTGTTGCAAGTGAAAGCTACAGATTCAGAACAGAAGAGCCGACTGAAGCAGAATACTGCTCGCGAAAGCAAACCCTGATGACAATATTCAGCTATGATAATGTTTCAAATAGCTTTTTACCGATTGATGATGTTGAACTTGAATTTACTTGTTTGAAATATACCTGCTCATTAGGTAAAACGTCATACGCAAGTGGAGGGGCTGTAGCATTGCTAAAAACATATGTTCCGAAATGTACATACGGGATTCTGAAAGCAAGAAAAGAAGGATATAAAGAGGGTACTGCCTTTATTTCAACTGAAGTGCCCGGAGAAGTTAGTGTTTATTTAACGCCGATAAAAAAGGTTAAGGTTAAGGTTGTTAAGCACAGGTATGATTTTGATTCTGGAATGCTCAGTCCTGATGCAGAAGAATTAGGCAGGGATGAGATAGCAAGTATTAATGTAAAAAGAAAAGATCATGAGGCTTATACTGTTTATCCTGCAGAATTTAATGAGATTGAATTACTTGCTGAAGATGATTTTACCTATAATATTACCATTCATCTTACTTTAGAGGGTTTGGTGATTGGTGGTTTGCAAAAGACGATCGAGCTTGAGCGGGATGAACTCAGTCTTGCAAATGAGATTGTTTTCCATGTTGCGTATGCTGATGTAAAAAATGAGGATGATATGTTAAAGTTAATGAGCTTACTGCCTGAAATATCGGAATCAGTACCTTTGCCTGAATTAAGATGAATAAAAGAAAGAAAAAACTGGTTTGTGCATGGATTTTAGTATTGATTATTTGTATGCCGTTTGGTTTTGCTCAGGTAAAGACGCAGCTAACATTAGAGTTGAATGTTCCTGCTTATGTTAATGAGCGGTACATTGATGTTACAGGCAGCACAGAGCAAAATGCTGTTGTTGAACTTTGGCTGAACGGAAAGCTCGCAAGAAAAACTACATTTCCGGATGGAAATATTATATTTTACGATGTTGCACTCGAGCCGAATACTGCAAATGTTATTGTTGTTAAATCATTTGCTCTTGGGTTAAGTGCGGAAAAACAGGTTACTGTTTTTTGTGATCTGGTAAAGCCTGCTCTAACGCTTGCAGAACTACCTTTGGTAACGAAAGAGCAAAAGGTAACTGTTTCTGGAAATGTCTCTGAAAGTGCAGATATTGAGATTTTTTTAGGCGGAAACAGTGTTTTTAAAGCAGAGAACGTTCAATCGTTTTCAAAGGATGTTGTGCTTGAAGAAGGTGAAAATACTTTACTGATTACTGCTGTAGATAAAGCAGGAAACAAAGAAGAGATTTCCCATACTGTAGTTAAAGATACAAAGCCGCCAAAGATAGAAAAGCTTTATCCTGAAAGCGGTGCTTTTTACTATGAAGGTAAGGCTATTGATGATGTAAAAGGAAAAACAGAACCATTTGCTAGCGTTAAGCTTTATGTTATCTTTACTGAAGACGGTAAAGAAAAAAGAGAACTCGTGGCCGAAACAAAAGCAGATGTTGAAGGCAATTTCAAATTTGAAGATGTGAACTTTCAGAATCCAAAAAGAGGAATAAGCTTCTCTATCTGGGAATTCCGCGTTGGCGTTGGTGGAGAAGCAGGTATTGAGGAAGTAGCACCCGGAGAGGAAACAGAGGAATGGTATGAGCAGAAAGTAATTAGCGCAAGGTTTGTTGTTGTTGCCGAAGATGCTGTAAAACATAGGACTGAAAAACAATTTACTATCGGCATTGGAACGTGCTGGAGTGGAGCATTCAAGTTTGACATTGATGTTTTGCCAGAATATGTTTTACCTACCCTGCTCAGTCCTGAAAGATTGGCCGAAGGAACAGAAAGAATAAGCTTTGTAATGAATGTGAGCTATGTTGGTGGAAAGCCTAAAGGCGATTGGCAGATTGTTGATGTAAGAATTGATCATGCCTGCGGCAGAAGTCTTGCTCAGCTTGCAAAGGAATATGAAGACGATCCGCGATACGAAATTGCTTGTGAAATGCTGAAGAGGGTTCCGCATCCGCATAAGGACAGCAATCGGGCTAAAACCCTTTGGTATGTTGAATTCAAGAATATGTATTCTAAAGAATTTGAGGAGCTGGTAAATCTTAAATGGGACGAGCTGAAAAAGAAATTAAGGTTTAATCAATTGATCTTTCCGCTTAGGGTTACTATAGCATATAGGGAAAAGGAAGAAAAGGTTGTTGATGGCAAGCTGAGAAAGGTTTTTGGTCCTGTGAAATATCAAACAAAATGTATTTCTGTTGCTTATTTTGTTGATTTTCCTGTTGATCCAAGAGATGTGTGGCCTGACTGGTTGATAAATGACGGCATAAAATTTGCAAACAAAACTGTAAGCGCAATAAACAAAATAATGCCATATGTCGATAAAACAGTTATGAGTGTTGGTGCTGCATGCATAGGAAGCATGCTCGGAAGGTTTGCTGTGAAAGTAATAAGAAAAGCTGTTTGTGCATGGGAAAGCTGGGCTGGAAGAGTTATGCAAAGCAAAGAAAGACAGTGTCCTAGTGCAGCAAAACGAATGGAATTAGACGATACCGCATTAAAAACACAATGTCCGCTCTGTGCAAATTGGTGGAATATTGAAAGCAAACTGTATGTTCCGTACAGGCTTACCTGCGATAGGATTTTCTGTCATAGGGCTCCTGCTGGCTGGACTGCATTCCCGACTCCAGCTAGCGAAATAGCAATGGCAAAAGCAAGCCAGCTTTTCTGCGGCCTTGAAGAAAAGTTAGGAATAACGCCTTTGAGAAAATTAAAATGGGATGCTGTGGAGGAAGAGGTATCGCTTACTCTGAAGAACCTTACACCTATAGGAGGTAAGGGACCAGAATATGTGTATGAATATAAGTTTGCATATTATGCTCCTGATCCCGAAAAGAAAAATAAATTAGTGAGAATTGCGCAAAGAAGTGACGTAATTACCGATGCACCTGAAACGCTTACGGTTGAAAAAATAGGCGATACTTATGGAACTGCCATTGATAGAAAATGTGATGAGATGTGTAAGGATTTCTTTGGAAAGGATTTTGAAGGGCGATGTGCAGAAGAAAAAAGCTGTGCCGAAGCAGGTAATTATCCTATAGGATATTCTAGAGATTGTTTTCCGAAACAGAAAAGCGTATGTTGTTGCGAATTGCCAGAAAAAGAGCGTGCAAAAAAAGAAGCGGAGAAAAAGAAACTTTGTCCTGCTAATAAGCTGTGGAATTACAGGACGCAGCAGCTTTACAGGGAAACAAAAGGAAAGTTCGGCTGCAAGTATCCAGATGATAGGTATTATCGTGGGCGCGATATATATGCCTGTGCAGGAATGGATCATCTTTTTGATTATTTAGGATTACATCCAACAAAGGCTCCTATTTTAGATCCAAAAGACCATATGGTTGCCGTGCAATGTGTATGCTTAACAGGAATAAGGGCGCGACTTGTTCTGCTGAGAAATATAATGACTGGTTTAATGAATTGTTTAGAGCAAGTGAAAACAACAGGAAAAGCTAATGCAGGTGTATGCAAAGAATTGTTTGCAATGTATTTCTGCGATCTTCTGTATCAGGTCTTTGTTGCATTTGAAAAGGGATGCATAACTCTGCCTTTCGGAGTTAAGGCTAGAGTTTTGCCCGGAGTTGGAAAAGTAGAATACAATGTTGAAGGAGAGTTTGCTGAGCTTGGAGCCGCACTCAAATTTGGAACAAAATCTTTGTTTGAGAGCATACTCGAATTAGGCAGAGATTTAGAAGATGAATACGGAGAAACTGTTTTCAGCAATCTACTTACCGGCGGAAGCAGGGAGATATCAAGAAAGATCTGTCTTGCAGCTCTCGGCTTTGATGTTGGGTTTGATATGAGAAACTTATTAGATGTTGGTTATACGACGCAGTTTAAAACTACTGCTGAAGTTTTTTCTGCAAGAAGGGATTTCCTTACTTATAATCCTGCTACTGGAATTCCGACTTATGAATATAGAGCAAGCTGGGTCATATTCCCAGGCTGCGATATTGAAAGCTATATTGTTGATCTGGTCTGCGTGAATATGGAGGAAAAAGCAAAATATAGAGGTATTGATTGCAGCGCTGTTAATGATCTGCAGCATGGAGAAGCTACAAAAGGATGTAATTGCTTGTATTCAACTGAGCCTTACAGTGGAAGAAGCAGAAGGTTTTACGTTAGCAGAGGACCGATTAAAGCTGGCAGTTTTGTTGAGGAAGCGGCTCATGCTGTAATAGAAGATTCAAAGAGGTATGATCATATAAGAATAAAGATTAATCTTAAGCCTGGATTTTCTCCTGATAAATGCTTTCCTGAAGGACATAAAGACGGTGTTTTCTTTTTCCCGATAGTAGATAAAACAGCAAGGGATTTGCTTGATTGTTTCGTTGATCAAAAGGGAATAATGAAATGCACGAGAGGCATTGAATGGGAACAGAAAGGCGATGCCTACTTTATGCCGTTCAGCAAAGAAGAATGCAAAAGCGAGAAGAAATGCTATTTCTTATGCAGGAAAGGTAGCGAATGGAAGGATTGCGATATTGTAAAATATAGCGTAGCAGAACCGATTAATGTTAAAGTAAGGGTTGCGCAGAAAAGAGATCAGTGTTTGTTTGCGAAATTTACAACGCATACCGGCAAGGAAAAGCTCGCTAAGTTTTACAAAATACAGACTCAGCTTACTACAGACGAATACTTTACAAGAGATGCTGTTATAAATTTAGGCATAGCATCGGCTGCCGATTTTCCCAAGGTTGAATATGGATTTGAAAAGGTATGTAAAAATATGTCGCTCGAAAGAGAAGAGAATCTTGATAAGGATAAATATGAAGAGAAAGGAATCTTAACTTTAAGAAAAAGCAACAGTATGTTTAGAGTTAATATTTCGTCTGGCGAACTATTGCTGAATGGAAACCGAACAGATAAAAGAACATTTACTGAATCCGAATTTAAGAATGTTGTATGGCGTATTGGCGGTTTTGCATTTAAGCCAAAACTGAATTTAAATGCTTTCTCTGGAAAATGCAATGTTAGTGTTGTACGGACAAAAAAGGAATATCCGTTTAATTTAAAACTTGAACTTAGATATCCTGATTCAGATATGCAATGCGATGCTGATGCAAAAGAGGTTATTTATAGTCCTCTTGGATTGACCGAGTTGCAGCAGAGTATAGCAATTCAACGTTAAATCTCGAGATGAACATGTATTAATTTTAAGTTAAAAAAGACGAAGGTATTTCACAAATAGATATGATTGATAAGGATGGATTTCTTTTCGTTTTTCACCAGCTTTGGTGGTAAGTCCTGATTTTTCTTTCTTATCCTCTATTATATTCTCTAAATCTCCAATTAAAATACGCTGTGTTGGTCGTTGCAGAAACGGTAGACGTGGTTGATGATTTAGTTTTTTTGGATCAATTTTGTTGTAGATATTCATTCTTAAACCCACCCCTTTTTAACGTGGATGGTTTTTTTAAATAAAAAGGTTTCTGTAAATAGTGAAAAGTTTTAGGTATTAATGTATTAATTCTTCTATCACTTTTACAGCGAGAGTTAATTGGCTTTCTGTTGGCTCTTTTGTTGTCAAACGTTGGATTAGTAGTCCAGGATAAATAAGAAGCTTTGTTATGAATGTTTCCTTTTTAGCATTTAGTTTTAGCAGTTCGTAGCTAATTCCTGCTATTAACGGAATTAGAAAAATTCTGGAAAGGAGTTTTATTTGCCAATTTCCTTTGATTAATGAAAAAAGAAATATTGAAACAATAAGCACTATTCCGATAAAAGCAGTTCCGCAGCGTTTGTGAATGGTTGAACATTTCTGTGCTTTTTCTAAGCTGATGCTTGCATGTGCTTCATAACAGTTAACAACTTTATGCTCTGCTCCGTGATATTGAAACATCTCTTTTGCATCTTTTAATCGGCTTATGGCGGCAATGTATCCAATGAAGAAACCTATACGCAGTAAGCCGTCAACCAGATTGAAAAGGAATCCTTTGAAAAACAGCTTTGAAATAAGGAACGGAAGAAGAACAAACAATCCTATTGCTAACCCTATAGCAAAACCGATAGAAAGGAAAAGCTCTTCTGTTTTTAGTTTTTCTCCTTCTGATTGTTCTGCGCTCCAAATCATCGCTTTAATGCCAAGATGGAGCATAAGAATTAATTGGAAAAAACCTCTGATTATAGGAATCTTAAACAGGTTTGATTTAGCATATTTCGGGAGAGCTTCTTTTTTGAGTTTAATACCTTTTTTAGCTTTAACTCCCATTACGCATTGCTCTTTATTTAGAAGCATAATGCCATTAATTATTGCTTGACCGCCTATATGCATTTTATGTATTTTTTCGAGTTGAAATATAATTCTTTCTATAGAAAAAAACAAAATAAAAAATAAAAGAAAAATAAAAAAACAATAAAAGAAAACAAGAAAAAAATAATCTATTCTCTTCCTTGTCGCTTTTTCCAGCAGTCCCAGCAATAAACTGGTCTGCCTTCTTGTGGCTTGAATGGTACTTCGCATTCTTTGCCACAATCTGCACAAACTGCTTTGTGCATTTCTCTTGGTCTAAAACGTTTGAAACTTCTTCTTTCCATTTCTTTTACACCTTTCGATTAGACTAAGAAGAACTCGTAAATCGAATTCTTCTTGGACTCAATGTTGAGTGATATTCAAAGTATTTAAAGGTTTTGGGAATTAGTTTAATACGCTAAAAAAACGACATCTTTAAAAATTAAATAAGTTAAGATTTAAGTATGTATGTTGGCATGCGGATAGGCAGACTAGAGATTGACAAGGACGGAAATATTTTGCATGCTGATTTTTCGCTTCCTGAAAGAGTAAAAAACATAAGAGAGATAGAAGGTTTAGAAGAGAGATTACAGGAATTAAAAAAAAGATATGGCGGGATAAAAGTAACGTCTGCAAAAAATGTATTTTTCGAAGGATATCAGCTTGATATAAGACTAAAATGGGAAGGTGAACAATATAGAGGGGCTTTAGTTGAAGTTAGAAAACCATTATTTCCTGCGCTCGTAAGCAAAGAATTTACAGCAGAAGTTCCTGTTAATGGAAATGTTTTGGAGCTTATTCTTGATGGTGAGCTAAAGCAAAGACGAATTACGTTAAAGTTAATTAAAGATAATGCAGACATCCTTCCTCTTTTTGTTGCCTATGCCGAACAAAACGCATATGTGGATATTCATTTTGAACGCAGATTTAGGGATTTTTCTGAATCAACTCTAATCAAAGTTGCAAAACTGATAAGATATCTGCGTGAAAAGGGAAGAAAGTTCAGGATAACTCCGGACTATTTACTTCAGTATCTTTTTGTTAAACGTTTGCGATCATTAGCCAGAGAATCCTTGGTAACTTCTCCTGATCTTGAAGGAGAAGGCAGAACAAGAATCGCCATTTCAAGAGAGGATCTCTACACAAGAGCTTTTACGCTTGACGATGAAGTTTATATTGATCCTTCTATTGCAAGGGAAGCTGTAAATGAACTTAAGAATGAACTTCTAATGTTAGAGCAGTTATTGAAATTGAAAGGAAGCGAATACAGGAAAACAGCGAGAGGCATTTACAAAAGAATATCGTCTAAGTACAATGAGTTGTGTGCAAAGAAAAAAAAAGAATTACAGGCGGATGAAAAAGAAGTAAAGACCGAAAATAATGCAATTGAACTCTGGTGGGTATGTGGAGAAAATCATTTTTTTGTTATTAAAGAACCTGTAGATAGTATTGATAAACATCATAAAAAAGTTGAGATGAAAATTGTTTTCAAAAATAAAAAAGAATGACAAAATTGCTTTATCTCGAGAATGCTTATTTAAAAGAATTCGAAGCTAAAATTACTGGAATCAATGCCGAACAAAAATTTGTTGTGCTAGATAAGACTATTTTTTACCCTGTCGGTGGAGGACAACCGTGCGATAAAGGAAAGCTGATCAAAGACGCAACAGCATTTTCTGTTGTGGACGTAAGGAAAAGTGGTAATGCAGTATTGCACTATTTGGATCGGGTGAATGGACTTTTGGTTGGGGATGAAGTGAAGGGAATAATCGACTGGAATAGACGCTATAAATTTATGCGATTACATACTGCTTGTCATATTCTCTCTGCTGTTGTTCATAAAGAGACAGGAGCATTGATTACTGGGAATCAGATTAAAGAAGATGAAGCAAGAATTGATTTTAATTTGGAGAATTTTGATAGAGAACAAATAAAAAGTTTTGAAAAGAAGGCTAATGAAGTTATTGAAAAAGATCTGCCTGTTGAAATAAAATTTCTGCCGCGGGAAGAAGCATTTAAGATTCCGGCTATAGTGAAATTAAAGAACGTTCTTCCGCCGAATATTGAAACGATAAGAATCGTTGATATAAAAGAAGTTGATCAGCAAGCTTGTGGAGGAACACATGTTAAGAAACTTGGAGAAATTGGTAAGATAAGGATAATAAGAGCAGAGAATAAAGGTAAAAATAATAGAAGAATTTATTTTATCATTTAAGAAATGATAAGAGGGGGCCGGTTAAGTGAGGGGTGGTCATAGAAGTAGTAGTTTGGGCCCCCTCTTTTGATCACCTCTTTTGTATATCAGATTACAAAACTAATATATAAAATTTATTATTTTGTATACTAATATAGAAAGATAGACAAAAATAGTATTTTTATTGGTTTTTAAAAAAGGATTTGATTTCGTTTATTGGGTCGATTGAAACTTGAAGATTTAGTTCTGGAGGAAAACATTTTTTGTAATAAGGCGAGATATATCTTCTATCCAAGAAAACAATGACTCCTTTATCTTTTTCTGTTCTTATGCACCTTCCAGCAGATTGCATGCATTTTGTAATTGCTGGAAAGATGTAAGCATAATCGATTCCCTTTGCCGGAAATTTTTTTTCATAGTATTGGATCAGTTCTTTTGTTACTGTGTCTGGTTTTTTGAGAGGTAAGCCGACTACGATGACGCAGCGCAGAAAATCTCCTGGCAAATCAATCCCTTGGCTGAATGAACCGTTTGCATTAGCAAATAAGACGGCGCCTTCCTCTTTGTGTTTTTTAAAGCTCTTTATAATCCTATTTCTTTGTTCTTTTTTCATCCCTTTTTCTTCTCGGAATATTGTTTTCTGTGAGTAAAGAGTAAAGAATTTTGCAATTGCATTCATTATAGAATAACTTGGAAAGAAAACAGCACAATTTCCTTTGACAGCATTTGTAATTTTTGTTATTTCTTTTGCTATCTTACGGAATTCTTCAGGGCAGCGCTTGTTGAATTTCGTTGTTGCCGTTGGCAGAATTAATGTAAGTTTGTTTTTTTCTGGAAATGGACTGGGATACTCTTTAAGCAAGGCGTTTTGAATACCGAGAATATCTTTATACATCTCTAATGGAGCAAATGTTCCAGAGATAAGAATCGAAGCATATGCATTATTTATTGGTTCTGAAGTGACGAAAGACGGGTCCAAGCAAACATAATTTATGCTTGGATTGTCATTGTTTTTGTTAATTCTGATAAATATGCAAAACCCTCTATCAGCGTTAAAGCATGTGGAAAGAAATCTTGCAATGGATTTTAAAAAACTCTTTTTCTTTACTAACCTTATTTCTTCTCCAGCTAATTCAAATCGTGATATCATTAACTCAATCTCTTCTTCTGAATCCGAGAATAATTCAAGGAGTCTTTCTTTACTGATTTTGTATTCTATTTGGTCTTCTAAAATATTAAGTTTGTACGGTTCATTGATTGTTTTTGATTTTATCGAATGAACGAGATGGATAAACTTTTTTTCAATTTTTTTGATCCTATTAGCGATTTCAACAAAGTCGAATGCCCGCGCTTCTTTACAGGCTTTTTTCAATTGATTTAATGTAATCTTTGCAGAAAGGAGTTCTCTTGCTCTATCTGGTAGGTTGTGGGATTCATCGAAGATGAGTATTGCCTTTTCTATTTCTTTTTTTGTTTTTGCTAAGAAAGTCTTTGATATGAACGGATTTAAGATGTATGCATAATCACATATTATCACTTTTGATCTTTCTGCTAAGAGAAGAGCTATTTCGTAAGGACAAAGATGCTGCTCCTTTGCCTTGTGAACTAGTTCATTTACTGTTAAGGGAGTTTCTATTTCTTCCAAAAATCGTTTTGCCTCGATTGTTGGGCTTCCATTTTTTTTACGTGTTAAAGTATAGAATACGCATTCATTCTTTTCTCTTAGCTCTCTGCAATAATCGTAGAAGTCGTTTATGGGCAAGTCATCGCTTATTTGGGGACATAGTTCTTTTTTACTGGCTAGACTAATGCAGTTTAAATTTATTTTGTGTTTTCTTTTAATGGCTTTAACCGTTTCTAGAGCGATTAAATGCTGCGTGTAGCGCGAGGTTAAAAAGAATACAGTTAGATTGTTTTCGAGTGCAAAGGTTAATGCAGGAGAAAGTACGGCTGCTGTTTTTCCGAGCCCTGTAGGTGCGTGAACAAGTAGATTTCTTTTTTCAGAGATTGCTCGGGTTACATCGAAAACGAGGTCTTTTTGATACCTTCTTGGTTTTTCGAATGGGAAAAGAAGATTTGTTGTCATTTGCTTCAGTTTTCTTGTTTTGATTTTGTTTTTTGTTAAAAATTTTCCTTTTAAGAATTTTACTTATTGCTGTTTAGTGTCTCGTGGTTTTAGATTCTATCTTTTTTTCATTTTTCATTTATTATTTAAACTAATTTATATAGAAAAAAATATAAACCTTTATAAATACCTTTTAATATCCATATTTGAAAATATTCCTTGGGGGTGTGGTTGAATGGCTAAAGAAAAGGAGAAAATATTCAATATCTTTTTTCGTGAAAAACCAGCGATGATGTTGGTGAAGTTGCGACAGGCAAAGAGCGTTGTTTACGCATCTTCGCTTGCAAAACAAGTTGATTGCACTTATTCTCATGTCGTTAAAATCTTACAAGAAATGGAAAAAGCCAATTTAATAAATTTTGAAAAAAAAGGCCGGTTGAAGTTATTAGCTTTAACCAAAAAAGGAAATGAAATGGCAGAACATATCGAAAGAATAAGAAATTTACTCTGATTTCTTTTTGTTCACTTTAATTGTTTTTCTCTACTTTGCATTCTTCTTTTTCTATGTGAATGCATTTAGAAGCAAGACAATCCTCTGGATAAAGGCAGATATCTTCTGTGCAAGGATCGTTATCATCGCAAGATTCGTTTGATATGCATTCGCAATTCTTAGAAGACATTGCTCCAGTTAGATCGCCTCCGAATTTTGTAGTAAAATAGGCTGTGACTGCCATAAGACAGACTAATGCCGAGATTATTGCAATAGTCATTATCTTTGTTTTTCGTGACATTGATACTGCGATGTAAAATGAATATAAAAACTTTTACTTTTGATCATTGAAATTATTTTAGAAAAGATTTAAGTTAATGCTCTTTGTTGTTAGTATTATACAGATTTTGGTTTTTGTTTTTATCTCTTTCTCAAAAGCCTTTGCAAGTCCTTCAAATCAAAGCAATAAACAGGCTTACCTTCATAACTTTTTATTTTTTTACTAAAACTTTTTGCAAAAATTGCAAAACTTTCCTTTCTTTTTTTCTTATGCCAATCCACATAGCTTAGCTTCTCGTTTAATTCCTTAACAACCTTCTCAGCATTGACCCTGCCTTGCCATTTGCATTCGCATGCAAGAATTTCTTTGGTTTTCTCGTTGATAGCGAGAACGTCTATTTCATAAGTATTTTCTCCCTTTGGCTTTCCTTTAATTTTTCCCCACTGCTTGCCGACAGAATCGGCATCAAAGAGTTTAAGTTCTTTAATTATTTCTGCACATATCAGTTCGAATCTTTTTCCTATGTATGATGAAATATTTTCTTTTGTCTTTTTTATAAACTCTGGATTCCTTTGTTTATAAAGAGACAAATTCTTGTAAAAATGCCTGAACCAAAAATTCATTAAAGAATTTTTTATGTACATTATTCTCTTGTTTCCGCAGACCTGCTTTTCATACTCGACCATCTCAAAATATTCTACAAGCTCTTTTACGTATCTCGTTAGTTCAGTTTGCTTTACAGAAAGAAATGATGCGATTTTGGCTAATGTGTTTCTTCCCGAAGCAATAGCGACTAGAATATCGTAATATCTTCCTTTTCTTTTTCCGAACTCTAAAGCAAGGATTTTTTCGACTTCATCTTCAAATATTGCATTTTCTCTAAAGAAGAAAGATTCCATTATTTCTTCAAATCCTTTTCCAACGAGCCCTTCATCTTCTATTGCTACCCAATATAATGGAAAGCCACCGAATATAACATACAACTTAATTATATCTTCAAAATCTAATTTCAATAAATCACCCATTTCCATAATATCAAGCAATGATAGTGGTTTAAGATTTAGCTTTCTTTTTATTCTACCATACAAAGGCTCTCTGTTATCCTCAAACGTTCTTTTGATCAAGCCAATCAAAGAGCCACAGAACACGATTAACAAGTCTTTTCTCTCTTCATATCCGTCTATGAAATTCTGCAATGTTCCAAACACAGATGGATCTACATTAAAAAAATTCTGGAATTCATCGAAAACTACGATTCCTTTATACCTTTCAAATATTATTTTAAAGAAGTCATCCCAATTTCTTAATATCTCCAGTTCTGAAATTAATTTATTTTCCCTCAAAACCTCTTGAAAATCTCTTAGCAAGCCTATAGAGCTTTTGTTTTTATTAACAAAAAAATACAAAGATTTTCCTTTTGTAAATTCCTTGATCAATCTTGTTTTACCGACCCTCCTCAGTCCAAAAACAACTAAAGTAAACAGTTTTCTTTTACTAAGCTGTCTTGTATCTTCTAAATAAGTAAGTTCTTTTCTTCTATTTATGAATTTCATTTTTATACACCAATTGTATTATACAGTTGGTGTATATATATAAACTTTTCGTTTCTTAAAAAAGATGCTTTGTTGCATGATTAATACAACTTAAGACCTTTAGTATTTACTGTAAACACAAAATATTTTGCTTTATATTTCTTAAGAATATCTAACACTTTCTTTTGATCTCTAATCTTAACAATAAGAACTTCTTTTGAAAGTCTTAGATGAGGCATCTTTTTTAGAACACCCTCTCTTTTATAGAAATATTTACCTTTATTTGAATGATCAGTATATCCAAATAAAGCTCTATTCACTAAAACTTTTTGATAATGGTTGAGATTTGATAAATTATACACTATTAATTTTGCTTTCATAATTTTCATCACAAAAAAAGAATAAATTTTTTAAATTAGAGTTGGTTCGTTATTGGGGTCGATGGATAAACTGGCAAATTTGCTGGTTTATGCCGGAGACAGCAAATAGCTGTCTCCTTCTAAGTTTGAGTAGGTGAAGAAAAATGGCAAGAATGCATTCAAGGAAAAAAGGAAAAAGCGGTTCAAAAAGACCAGTGCGAAAAGGAGAACCTTCATGGTTACGTTATTCAAAGCAAGAAGTGGAAATGTTGATTGTAAAACTTGCGAAAGAAGGTAATCCACCATCTAAAATAGGGCTTTTATTAAGAGATATCTATGGGATTCCTGATGTTAAAGCAATAATTGGAAAAAGGCTAACAGCGTTTTTAGCAGAGAAAGGACTAGCACAAAAAATTCCTGAAGATTTGCTCGCTTTAATTAAAAAGAGTTTAGCAATAAGAAAGCATTTAGAAAAACACAAAAAGGATCGGACAGCAAAGAGAGGATTGATTCTTACAGATAGTAAGATTTTTAGATTGTCAAAATACTATAAGCGTGTTGGGAAACTTCCAGCTAATTGGAAGTATGAGCCGGATAAACCTCGCCTTTATATATAAAATGGGCTACGAATCTTTTTTTTCTTTAGTGAAAGAAAGCGCCAATTTTTTTCTTTCTTGGGATAAAGAAAAACCTATCCGGGTTGTTTCACACTACGATGCAGATGGCATTTCTTCAGCTGCAATACTTTCTTTTTTGCTTGAACATTTGAATAGAAAATATGTTCTGACTATAGTTAATCAACTCACCAAACCAAAGTTAGAAGAGCTTAAGAACGAACCTTACGACTATTTTATTTTTGCAGACCTTGGCTCAAGTTTAATTAAGGACGTTGGAAACTTATTTGACAGATCAAAACAGGTAATCGTTCTTGATCACCACCAAACAGAAAAAGAGGTTCATTTTGAAAATGTTATGCACGTAAATCCTCTTTTATGTGATGTTGGTGAGGACGAAATTAGTGGGAGCGGGGTAAGTTTTTTCTTTGCTAAAGAAATAGATGGTTGTGTGAATAAATTTGCCCATCTTGCTTTGGTTGGTATGCTTGGGGATTTACAGGACAGTTCAATAGGGTCTTTAAATGGTTTGGTTGTAGATGCTGCTAAGAAGAGTGGCAGGGTGGTAGTAAAAAAGGGATTGAAGTTATTTGGTGCTCAAACAAAGCCGTTGCATAAATTGCTTGAACGAAGCACAAACCCTTACATACCTAAGGTAACTGGAAGTGAAAGCGGAGCGATACAATTTCTTCTTGAGTTGGGGATAAATCCAAAAAATGAAAAAGGATGGAAACGCTTAGTAGATTTATCGCAAGAAGAGCTTCAGAAATTAATCGCGGGCATCGTTATAAAGCGAAGTTCTGAAGAAAATCCTGAAGATGTTATTGGTGATATTTTTATTTTAGAGGATGCTCCTGTGGGAAGCCCGTTTAGAGACCTTAGGGAATTTGCAACACTTTTAAATGCATGCGGAAAAATGAACAAAGGTTATATCGGCGTATGCGCTTGTTTAGGATATGAAAAATATAAAAAAGAAGCGCTTTCTGTTTTAGAAGCTTATCGTCGAGAATTAGTCAGTTCTTTAAAATGGGTTGAAAATAATTTTGAACTAGGAAAGGCCGATGGTTCTTTTGTTATAGACGGCGGCGATAATATTTCTTCGAATCTTATTGGTGTGGTTGTTTCTATAATATCCAAGTCGGTATTGAAAGACTGTTTTGTTTTAGGCTTAGCAAATACCGATGATGGAATGGTTAAAGTAAGTATAAGGGGGCCAGGGGATCATAGTGCAAATTTGAAAGAACTCTTGCTGAGAGCAGTAAATCTCGTTGGCGGCGGTGAAGTTGGTGGGCATGAAAATGCTGCAGGAGCATTAATTAATATTGAACAGAAAGAACGGTTTATTGAAATAATGGATGGGTTGCTTAGAAAAACAGCAATGGAAGAAAAGATCTGAGTGGGATAAAAATTAAAAAAAATAAAATTAGAAAAGTTTATTCTGTTGTGCTTTCAGTAGTGCCGGTTTCTTCGGCTGTTTCTTCGGTCGTTTCTTCTTTCGTTGGTGCGTACTCTTCACAATTAAATCTGTATTTGTGACGCTCTCCATTTACTTTCACTACAATGAAAATTCTTGGAGTTACCCGATTGTTTCCGTTTAGGTTTATGCATTTGGTGCTTTCTCCTGGTGCCAATTCAATTTTTTCACAGCCAGGGTTGTCAACTGGGTATTTGCCGAAATAATCTATTTTAATATCATCACCAATAGTAAGGCTTTTGTCGTAAATGTTAGTTAATGTTGCCTCAATAACTCCCTTTGTTTCATCACACACAAAATCTGATAATAGTTCTGTTGGGGTTTCTGCTGTTGTTTCCTCAGGCATTTCAGTCTCTGCTGGAGTTTCTGTCTCTGGCGTTTCTGGCGCTGGTGTTGTTGGTTCTTCTGTTGGTACTTCTGGAGTTTCTGTTTCTGGCATTTCTGTCTCTGGCGCTGTTATTTCTTCAGCTGATTTACAACCGAATAAAAGCACACCAGCTAATGCAAGAATACTCAAAATCAAAACCTCTTTTTTCATTTTCCTTTCACCTACATTGGGAAAATATTAAACTTATTTATAAAATTTTAGTAAATTCTTCCTAAAGATGCATGGAGATTTCGCCTCTGAGGTCATAAGGAGTTACATTAACAATTTTAACTTCAATTAATCTACCTAAAGACTTTACTGGATTTGGTTCTCTATGATTTTTAATTACAATCGGTTTATATGCAAAGTTTCTTCCTGTTA
The DNA here is from genome assembly GCA_964519225.1 of uncultured Methanosarcinales archaeon. Taxonomy (GTDB): domain Archaea; phylum Nanobdellota; class Nanobdellia; order Woesearchaeales; family B54-G15; genus B54-G15. Next base: position 60,564 of record CAZFJK010000002.1, read on the forward strand.
GGCTACTGTTTTTCCCTATTTCATCAATTAACACTTTTCCTTGCCATCCGATCCATCTTTCGTTTTGCATTCTTGCAATATTCGTATGCAAAGCCGTTAGAAGCGAACTTCTTCTCTTTGTTTCATTGCCATGGATTTGATTGGGCATTTTTGCTGCTTCTGTTTCTGGTCTTGGCCAGAATCTACTTATGTTGAGAACATCTGGTTTTGTTTCTTTAATTAGTTCTACTGTTTGGTTAAATTCTTCCTCTGTTTCGCTTGGAAAGCCGCAGATTATGTCTGTTGCTATTGTAATACTTTGAATTTCTTTTCTGAAAGCAAAAACAATCTTTTTGAAATCTTCGGCTGTGTATTTTCTATTCATCAAATGAAGAATTCGGTCGCATCCGCTTTGTACAGGAATGTGAAGGAATTTGAATATTTTTGGGCTTTTGAATACGTCTATTAACTCGTCGAGATATTTTAAAACGTGATTTGGATTTGCCATTCCAATCCTGATAAAGAAATTATCTTTTAGAGAAATTATTCTTTTTAATAGCTCTGGTAAAGAACTATTTTTGTCTAACCCATAACAACCAGTATCTTGTGATGTAAGCCAGATTTCTTTTGCTCCTGTATTGAGCTCATGTTTTATAGTAGCGATGATATCTTCTATCGGATAAGAGTAAAGATCTCCTCTCGCTAGCTTTACATGGCAATAACTACAATTTCCTGTGCAGCCAGAGGCTATCGGAACTATGCCTATCACAGGACTGAATCTTAAAGAAGGAATTTTTAGTTTGTTTATCTGCTCGTCTGCTAGGTATTCAACTATGTTTCCTTCAAGCGTTTCCTCGACTGCAGAAACTATTTGATGTATCTGATCAGGACTGATTTGTGAATAGCCAAGAAACAAACTTGGGTTTGCCTTTGGTATGCATCCTGCAACAATGATTTTCTTTTTTGATTCTTCTAATTGTTTGACGTACTTTATTGCTTTTTTTTCAGCGAGATTTTTTACAGTGCATGTATTTACTATTATGAGTTCTGCTTTTTCTGGCGAATCTACTATGCTGAATCCTGCATTTTTCAGCAAATAAGCCATTCTCTCGCTATCTGCTTTGTTCAGAGCGCATCCAAAAGTTTTGATGTGTATTGCGTTTTGCATTTTGTTTTTACTGGTTACTCATTTTACTTTTTCATAAAAAAGTAGTCTAGTATACAAATTTTATCTGTTTAGGAGAGTTAAATTTTTAAAATTTAATTGTGACAGTTTCAATGAAGGGCGGCATGTGAGGGGTGGTCTTTTACCTCTTGCTTTTTAATATTTTCCTTGCATTTGCTTCTGCCCTTCTTTTTTGATTACTAACAAAACTTCATTGTCTAATTCGTGTATTAGTATTTTATATCGGTTTTTCTCTTCGGTAGCTTGGATTAAAGAGTTTGCAATTCTATAGGCATGGTAATCAAAAAATGTTGCGCAATAAAAAATTCCGTCGCCTTTGAAAAAGTCGAGCCAAAAAGGAAATAATTTTTTGAAGTTATGGTCATCATAGTTATAGAAAATAAAGTTTCCAAAGCTTTTCGAAGAAAAAATAAGGTGTTGGTATATCGCTGGGTCAAGATAATCTCCTCTTACGAGTATTAATCGCGGGTCATCTTTGAAATTTTTTGCGAGATACTCTTTTGATAGCCTATAAAGTTCTTGGTCATATTCGATTCCAATCACTTTTCCAATACCATATGCTAATGCAAATGCAAGCACAAGCCCTGAGCCAGAACCAAAATCAAGAAAGACAAGGTTCTCTAAACTTTGTCCTTCTTTTTTAACATGCTCTTTTATATCTTCGAACATAAATGCTAACACAGAGGTTGTGCTTTGTCCGAAGATTCCTTTCTTTGTTGCTTTAACTATATGGGGAAACCTCTCCCAAGTTTTTTTTATCTCCCGCAGTAATTTGCCGAGCCCTTTTATTTCACAAGTCGGCAAAATCTGCATATCGCTTCTTTCGTAGGTTCGCCGCATTTTTCACATGCAATTGGTTTTGTTAAACCAGTTTGAAGCTGCTCGCTTATTTTTACTATGCCCTTAATAAAATGAAGTCTGAAGTTTTTGTTCCATTTTTCGATTTCATAGATTTCTTTAAACCATCTTTCTCTTGTTATGTCGATCATCTTTCGTTTAAGAAAAGGGCAGGTGTAATCTTTAAGATATGGAATGTTATTTAGCTCGCAAAATAGTTTATTTTCATTCCCGCCGACTTCAAATAAGGGCCTGATTCTTGCAAGCTGCTTTGGATGTGTGCTTGGTAACATTGGCATGAATTTTGCTGCCCATTCTGGCTGTTGTGAAAGGAGATCTTTAATAAAGAAAACTATAAAGTCGTCCATATGGTGGCCTGTAGCAACTTTGTTGAAGCCAAGTTCTCTTGGAATTTTGTTCATTAAATATCTCTTGATTGTGGCGCATATTGAACAAACGTTCTTCGCTTTGACCTTTTTTGCTATCTCTAATGGTGTTGTGTTGAATTCTTTTTGAAAATCCGTCACATAAAGCTTAATGTTGCTGTTGCTGTTTTTGATTTGCTTTTTGATTAGCTCGTGTATCGGTTTAAAATCTTCAGAGAGAAGTATGTGGTAGGCTGAAACAGTAGCTCTTATACCTTCTGTTTCTATGAATTTTTGTAATTTTAGCAAGGCTGAGATGCTGTCTTTTCCACCGCTTAAAGCAACAGCTATCCTGTCATGCTTTTGAACAAGTTTGAATTTTTTGATAATTCTAAAGATCTTTCTTTCATAGATGCGCAGAAAACAATCTTGACAGAGCTGCATCGAAAATTCTGAGTAAAGTTCTTCTTTTGGTTTTTTTAGCTTACATGATTGACAGCGCATTTTTTTTCTGGTTGAAACAGATATCTTTATTAAATCTTTTTTCCTTTGTGGAAGAAAAAATGGATCTATCTGTGAAGATTGTTGAAAAAGAGCTTAGATGTGTAATCTGTGGAAAAAGAATTAAGGCTTTTGTTAGGGCCGATGCTGAAGATAAATTTATTTGCCAGCAATGCGGGAAAAAATGGCACGGCGATATAAAAGAAAATTAAGTGAATTTACACTGGAAGTGCTTGAGCTTGTGAAAAAGATTCCTCGAGGCAGGGTCTCGACTTATAAAGAAATTGGAAAAGCTCTTGGCAGGCGCGGCCAGATTTATAGGGCAGTTGGAAGAGCGCTCAAAGAAAACCCCTGTCCAGTTAAAATACCATGTCATAGAGTTGTTTGCAGCGATGGTAGCCTTGGCGGTTATAGTGGAAAAGGAGGTATAAAGAGAAAAATTAAGCTACTAGAAAGTGAAGGAATTAAAATTAAAAAAGGAAGAATAATTGAGTTCTCAAAAAAGATTTTTAGGTTTTAAATTTAATGGATTGTGCCTGTCCCTTCTTTCTATTGTATTCGCATATATATCTTTGAATGTACCATTCTACTTTACCTGTCTCACGATTAATTATTTTTGGAAATGGCACTTTTGAACCCTGATAAGGGCAGACCTTTTCAGGACTAGGAAGCCTGCAAATATTTTTTCCGTTGTATTCAATGCAGTGAAGTCTACCTTCTCGTTGGATGCATAATCTAACGGTTGGAATAAGTTTTACAGTAAGAGTTTCTAAATCTTGTTTTTCGCCGTTCATCTTCTGCCTCCTCTTCCAGTTTTCTTTTTAATTTTTTTCATTTCTTTGCCGAGTTTTAATTTTTCAAGTAATTCTTTATAGCGATTTCTTATGGTAACTTCAGTCACTCCTGCAACATCTGCAACTTCTCGTTGAGTTCTTTTTTCACCTTTTGCTAAGGCAGCTACGTACAATGCTGCAGCAGCTATTCCAGTTGGACCTCTTCCAGAAGTGAGCTCTGCTTTTTGTGCTTTCTCAAGTATTTCTATTGCTTTGCTCTGGGCTTCAGGAGAAAGTCTTAGTTCTGAAGCAAATCTTGCTATATAATCTACTGGATTGCTTGGTTGAACAGTAATGCCAAGCTCTCTGATTATGAAGCGATAGGTTCTACCTATTTCTTTCTTTTCAATATTGCTTACGTCTGATATTTCATCCAATGTTCTTGGAACATCATGCCGACGGCAGGCAGCATATAAAGCGCCAGCAACAACACTTTCCATTGAACGACCTCTTACAAGGCCGCGTTGAACAGCAAGGGTATAAATTCGTGCTGCTTCTTCTTCTACGCCTTTTGGGAGTTTAAGCAAAGCAGCAACCCTCTTCAGCTCTGCTAAAGCAAGTTTGAGGTTTCTTTCAATAGCAGTGCTAATCCTGTACTGCCATTTTCTTAGTCTGAAGAATTTATCTCTTTCTTTAGTTCCAAGTTTGCCTATGTCGCTCATTCTGCCGATTTCTGTGCCGAGACCTTGATTCGGTTGCGTATGGGTCATAGGAGCGCCAGCACGCCTGTGTTTTTCAATAGCATCCTCAGTAGCTCGCCATTCCTGGCTGAAGTCAATCATTTTATCCTCAATGATTAAGCCACAATCTCTGCAGACGATTTCTCCGCGTTCGCGATCCCAGAACAAGTTTATGCTACCGCATTCAGGACATTTTTTAACCATTTCGATCATTTATATTCACCTGAAAAATGGCTTTTCGAAACTTTTTTAAAAGAAAATTAGGGCTTTTATTTATAAAACTTTCGATTTTTATTTAAATAGGCAATTAGTCACTTGGCAGAACTAAACTGCTTTTTCTACAAGCATCACGTAACTTATTGGATATCTTGTATATCTTAATTTTTCAATTCCGTCCTTCTTTTGATAATAAGAGGTTAGTCTTATGTTTCCTCTCAGAAATCGTAAGATATAAGGTAGCTTTAAAGTGCGTTCAAATTCTGTTTCAGCTTTTTGCAGGTCTTTATTAATACCAAATAAACAATACTCTATCGGCAATACCCACACTGTGTTGGGTTCTAACGCAGAAAATCCTTCAGCATCTACTTTTAGTCCTAAATACTTTACAATACTATCTAAAGTGGATGTTCCCCTGCCAGAAAGATTAGCCATTAATCCATAAAGTAATAATACTTGTTTGTATAGCTGAGCTGGAACATTAAGTGATGGATTGCTTATATCTATCGGATAGGGGTCTAAAAGCGGGTTTCCATCGGTACGATGAAATGTTTGAAGCAATAGTTTGACAGCTTCTAAACCTTCGGAGCTTCTAATTTCCTTTTCCAAATCGACAGCTGGTTTTGATAAATCAAAATCACCGTGTTTTTCCTTTTTCAAAAGTAGGTGAGGAAGAATAACAAAAAATTCTGATCTTTTGTGGTTTTCTAATTTTCTGAGTCTTCTCTCAAGATTGAGAATTGTCTCTTTATCTTTTTCTTTATCTATTCCATAAACACCAACTATAATGACCGATCTTTTTGTTACTGTTGCCGGCGGGCGGGATATGCCTTTAATTTTGTATCTTTCATCGTTAGCTAATTCCTCGAGTTTTTCTGGAGTAAGCTGGTAAAAATCAAAGATATTAAATCTGCCAGATTCGATTAAAGCGCGTACAGCTTCTTTGCTTGCAGGATCTTCTTTAAGAACGAATTTATCATTTTTATAATCAAAACCGAGCTTTCCTTTCCATTCGTTGAAGAATTCTTCTTTTATTCTGGGAGGCTCTAGATACTTTAGTAATGAAGGGTTGGATATTATCCTTCCTAATTCAATCCGTTCGTTATCTAAGTTTTGTAGTTCTAATTTTGTAAAAAATTCTATCGTCATTTGAGTTTAGAAGATAATTAAATATATAAATCTTTTTATTTTTACCACTAAAAAATAATAAACAAGTTTGTATGTTTGCGTTTTTAAAAGAAAAAGAATTTTTATAAAGTAAGGTTATTAATAAGAAGCAATGATGTTTGTCTAAATGCCGCGGTCGCATAACCTGGTATTGCGCCAGCCTGGAGAGCTGGTGTCCCTTTGGGGACGTGTGGGTTCGAATCCCACCCGCGGCGTTAATCACCGTTAATTGCCCCGGTGGTGTAGTCCGGCCAAGCATAGGGGCCTCTCGAGCCTCTGACACGGGTTCAAATTAACCCTTTCCGCTACGCGCAATCGAGTTAACGGAAAAGGTTATGAAAGTCCCGTCCGGGGCATTTTGATTTTACTTGTAAGTAGAAAAATTTTAAAAAAAGATCTTTTTTCTGGCAAACATGCTTGAAGCAAGAGTTAAATCTTTATTCGAGAAGATTTGTACTAGTGAGAAAGAAAAACAGAGATTCTTGAGATGGGGATCTGATCGTGGATATTTTGCTGACATGAACCAGCTTAATGGTATTCTTTCGCTTGGATTTGAAAGGATCAAGGATTTGATTTTTTCGTATTTTTCAGTGTACAATTCAAGAAAGATTTATACAAAAAAATTGAAACGTGCGACGTTGGCAATTTTTGTTGGCTCTGTTTTAAGTATCGCGAGTTTATTGGCGGACAATGATAGCGCAAAGAAATTTTTAAGAATCTTTGGATTGCCACTTGCTGCAGCAGGCATTTTAACTGCGCCTTTTTATTACAGAAAATACAAGAAGCATTATGGTTAATAAATTAGATTGGAAACAATTATATTTTTCTTCATAGTTTTAAGTTGAAAATGGCTCTTGATGAGTTTGATTATCCTCTTCCGAAAGAACTTATAGCCCAGGAGCCTGCGAAAAGAAGGGAAGAAAGCAGGTTGATGGTGTTGCATAAGAACAATGCAATTGAACACTTGACTTTCAAAGATATTATTCGGTTTTTAAGTCCTGGCGATGTTCTTGTGCTCAACGAAACGAAGGTTTTAAAAGCAAAATTGGTTGGGAGAAAAGAAACAGGAGGAAAGGTTGAGCTTATTGTTGAGGAAAAGCTTAGTGATTTTATTTGCAAATGCAGAATAAGGGCTACAAAACCAAAAATAGGGAATTTGCTTGTTTTTGACGGTGCGGAAGGAAAAATCATTGATAAAAGGGAAGATGTTTTTCTTGTTCGGTTTAGCGGCGATGTTGATAAACTTCTTAAGGAAAAAGCGGTGCTTCCCACACCACCGTATATTAAAAAGCCCATAAAGGATTATAGCAGGTATCAAACCGTTTTTGCGAAAAAAGAAGGAAGTCTTGCTGCACCAACAGCAGCTTTGCATTTTAGCAGAGATTTACTTGAAAAAATAACGAAGAAAGGAGTAAGCATAGCAAAGATTTGCTTGCATATAAGCTTTGGAACTTTTTTGAAAGTTCGTGCAGAGCAAATCGCAGAAAAAAGACTTCATAGCGAATACTTTGAAATCAGCAAGGAAGCTGCTGAATTAATTAATAGCAGAAAAGGAAGATTATTTGCTGTTGGCACAACTGTTGTTAGGGCTCTTGAGAGCGCGGCTTATAAGCGAGGAAAGATAAGAGCAGTGAAGAAAAGCACAGAATTATTTATCATGCCTGGCTATGAATTTAAGTCAGGTATTGATGCTTTGATTACTAACTTTCATTTGCCTAAGTCAAGTTTGCTCATGCTTGTTTGTGCATTTGCTGGAAAAGAGAGGATATTGAGAGCATACAAAGAAGCGATTAAAAGAAAGTATAGGTTTTTTTCATTCGGTGATGCGATGCTGGTTTTCAGATGATTTTTTTTGAATAAACGCATCCGCAATAGTTTTGTCTGTAAAGATTGAATTGTTTGCTTAATGCAATGCTCAGTTCATAGCCTTTGTATTTTTTAAAGTCTGATGAAATATATTTCACGAGCTGGTCCTGATATTTTTTTCCTATTTTATTAATCGTTTCTGCTGACTTGTGCGGGCTTATTGTTAAGGTTGTTGCGAATGCTTGGAAGCCGTGTTTTTTTGCGTATTCTGCTGTTTTTTTCAGGCGAAGTTCAAAACACAGTTGACATCTCTTTCCTTGTTCTGGTTCGTGTTCAAAACCTTTAATATAGCTGTGCCATTCGCTTTCTGTTTGTTCTGGAACTATAAGCGGAACAGAATAGAGTTTTGCTATTTTGCGCACATCTTCTAGGCGGCGTTCAAATTCTTTTCTTGGATGGATATTTGGATTGTAAAAGAAGAGAGTTATTTTAGCAGGATGGTGTTTTAATTTTTCAAGCACTCCAACAGCACAGCATGCGCAACAAGCGTGAAGTAAGAGTTTCATTTTGAATAGAAAGCTTTTAAAGTTATTAAGTTTTATGATTTAGTGCCGGCGTGGCGGAACGGCTAACGCGCCTGCCTCGAGAGCAGGTCCCCTTCGGGGGTTGCAGGTTCGAATCCTGCCGCCGGCGTAACGAAGTGAAGCCAAGGCAGGTTCCTGAACAGAGCGAAGCGGAGTGAAGATATCTGCCGCCGGCGTAACGAAGTGAAGCCAAGGCAGGTTCCTGAACAGAGCGAAGCGGAGTGAAGATATCTGCCGCCGGCGTATTTTGATAAAATTTATAAGTTCGATTCAACCAATTTTGAAAAATGCCTTTGCCAAAAGATTTGCTTGAAATACTTGCCTGTCCTGTTTGTAAAGGCAACCTAGTCGAGAAGAAGAATAAACTTGTATGCAAGAGATGTAAGATCGACTATCCGATAGAAGACGGGATTCCAATTCTGCTTCCGCCAGAGGATAGGCAAGTAAAATAAAAAGAACACAGGTCAAATGTATATATAAATTTTAAATCTAAATTCCATATTCTTCAATTCGCCTTTGAAAATGCATAAAGGATTTGCTGATTTGCCTTTGCACTATGGAAGAGCTCCGAGATGGCTTTTTAATAGAATGGTCAAATTAGCTGGGGCTATATCTGAAGCAATAGTATTTGAATACGGAACTTCCACATTTCTTAAAAGAATATCAGACCCATTTTGGTTTCAGGCTTTTGGCTGTGTGCTTGGTTTTGATTGGCACAGCAGCGGATTAACGACTACTGTTTGCGGCGCATTAAAGATCGCATTGAAAGATGCAAATCTCGGCATTGCTGTTTGCGGCGGAAAAGGTAAAACAAGCCTGAAAACACCAGAAGAGATTTTGAATTCTGATCTTGGACTTTCAACACAAAAACTTGAAAATCTTGCCTATGCAAGCAGAATTTCAGCTAAAGTTGATAATGCATGCATTCAGGACGGGTTTCAGCTTTACCATCATTGTTTTGTTTTTGACGAGCGCGGGAACTGGGCGGTTGTTCAGCAGGGGATGAACGATTCTTTGCATAAAGCAAGACGCTATCATTGGTTTTCTGAAGATATTGAAGAAAGCATGATTAATGAGCCGCATAGTGCGATTTGTTGCGATATCAGGCTTGATAAAGTGCTTGATATGACGTCAAGTGAAAGTAAAGAGGCAAGGGAATGCTCTATGGCAGTAGCGCAAGAGTTTGAACGTGAGCTGAAAAGCAGTGAAATTAAAAAACTTATTATGCCAAGACATCATGAACTTTACAAATTTCATCTTTCTAAGTATGGCAGAGCTATTCTTGAAAAAATTAGAACCATTGAACCAAAGAATTATGAAGAGCTGATTGCAATAAAAGGCGTAGGGCCAAAGACAGTAAGGGCATTAGCACTGATAAGCGAACTTATTTACGGAAAAGCACCAAGTTATAGAGATCCTGCTGTTTATTCTTTTGCTCACGGCGGAAAAGATGGCTGGCCTTATCCTGTGGATAAGAAAAGATATGATGAGTCGATTTATACTTTAAGGCGGGCAATAGAAGAAGCAAAACTCGGAAAGAGAGAGAAATTGAAGATGCTGAAATTATTTGATAGTGCTATCCAGATCAGCCCTTAGTTTTTCAAGGGCTTTTTCTCTAAGCTGTCTCACCCTTTCCCCTGAAATACCCATTTCTCTTCCTATTTCTAAAAGTGTACGCTTTTTATGACCGTTCAGGCCGAAATATTCATTTATTACTTTTTGCTCTCTTCTTGGAAGGTTCCTCAGCGCATTATAGAGATTGTTTATAAGTTCAGTTTTGTATAATCTTTTTGTTGGACTCTCCTCGCGGCTTCTTATTAAATTTAGGATCTCTTCGTCTGCGATTGAAAAAGGCTGTTGGGCTTTGAGACTTTTTTTAAGTAGACCTGAAACACTTTTCCAAGCGTAAGTTGTAAATGTGCTTTGCATATTTGGATTCCAAGCATACCATGCTTTAAGAAGCGCAAGGAATCCTTCTTGAATTAGATCTTCGATAGTTGCAGGGTTTCCGAAGTTCATTGCTAACATACGCACCATTGGGGCGTATTGCTGAATAATGAATTTCTTTGCTTCTTCTGAGTTCTTTGAGTTTGCATATTCCATGCATTTTCTGCGGATGCTGGCTTGGTCAGTGGATTTCATTTTTTAAAACAAACAAACCCTTGTGTTTTTTCATTCCATCTGCAAGAAAGACCGCATTCTGAAAGAGCTGTTTTTATTTGATTTATATATTTTTTTCTTGAACGTACCCCTACCTTACCAACATAATGAAAAAATCTTCCTTTTGGCTTTAAGACGCGACGAA
>CAZFJK010000002.1:71122-76530 GCA_964519225.1 uncultured Methanosarcinales archaeon
CCTACCTTACCAACATAATGAAAAAATCTTCCTTTTGGCTTTAAGACGCGACGAAACTCTGCATAAAGAGTTCTGCTGTAGAGTTCTTTTGCGTGGTAGTACTGGGGCGGATCGTGGATAATAAAATCAAATGTAAGATCTTTGAACTTCTTTATCGCATGTCGAATATCGTCAATAATGAGTTTGATATTTTTTGCGATGAAGAGCTTTCTTGACCATGGATTAAGTTTTGCTATCCTGATAACATTTTTGTCTTTTTCTACAGTAATAATCTTTTTGCATCTTCTTGCTGCGAGTATTGCTGTATAGCCCAAACCTGTGCAGCTGTCAAGACCGAGCTCGTTTTTTTGTGGCATTATCAAATTGATTTTATTTCTGGCGTCGCTCCACGGATCTGTGCCTACAACCCTATGCATGTGGGTTCCGCTTATTTGGATTGTTGGAGCTTGATTTAAGCCGTAGGTGACAAGTTTGTAAAACAAGTTTGTTTTGGGAGAGTATAGTTGAATCTTTTCTAATTTTCCTTTTTTGAAGATAAACACAGAAAACTTTCCTTTCTTAACTATCTTTTCAATTATTTGGAATGGAATTTTGTCTTGGTTGATTTCGATGCAATCTGAATAGTATTTTGGTTTGATACGTGTTAATCCTAGGTCAAGTGAAATCGTCGATCTTTTCTTTAAAAGTTCTTTAGCTACAAAACCTGTTAAATAAATCATATTAGTTCTTCTTGACCCTTAAACTTTTACCTGACTCGTTTTTGCAAGTTCAATAAATTTTTCTGACATTCGTTCTATGCGATCGTTAAGTTCTTTGAGCTGTTCGAGTAAAGTTTCGATAGTTACTGCTGCATTCCACCCTTTGTCAAGTACTTTTCCTTCTGCTTTCCTTGCCTCTTCGATTGCTCTCTTTTCCTTTGAAATTTCTTCTGCTTTTCTTAGTGCAGTGCTTAGTTTTTGCTTCAAATCGTTGAGCATCTTCCTTGCTATGTCGCCAGATAGCTCCTCTATTGCGTTTTTTAGTACGGTTTCATCGATGTTTATGCTCTTTAAGTCGTCGATCAATGAACGAATTTTGTTGAGAATCTCTTCTTCTTTTTCAAGCAACTCTTTGTCTGTTCTCAATGTAACTAGTTCATGTTGCTCAAGATGTTTTACTAGGTCAGAAAGCTTTTTGTTTATTTCAAGGGCCTCATTCAACCGAGCTTTTAGATAGTCTTTCGGCATTTTTATGCGAATACCTTCTTTATTTTTTTGAGTTCGTTCCAAGCAAGTGCAAGTTCTTTTTGGAGAAGTTCATCTTTTACTAACGTCTTGTTAATTCTAATTGCGCTTCTAAGATAAGTAGATATCTGTTTAAGATCATCTTCGAAAACTCCTCCTTTTGATTTAATTAAGTCAATTATTTCTTTGATGTTACGCCCGAGCAAGACCGCACTACTCTCTCCTGATTCTATTAAGGGTATGACCTTTTGCCATACAAGTTCGATGTAATGAATAAAACGATTTTTTTCTTTAAGCTCGTTCCAAAGTTCTCTTAATATTTTTTCAAGTAAGTTCTTTAAAAGAAGAATTTTGGCTGATTCGCCGTGCCGTCGAATGAATTCTTTTACCTTATCGAGCGCATGATTCATTAATTGAATTTTTTTTGAAACGTGTTTCTCTTTTCGCACATTATTTATTGCTTCGAGCACACCACTTATGCATGTTGATTCGGTACTTCTAAAAATATCAACTGCAACTTTTATGGCAGATTGTATTGTGTTTGTTATCCCCATGCTTGGAATAGATTTAACTAACTATATAAGTTTTGTTATTCTAAATTTTATAACTTTCTACTTCGAATTGCTTATGTAAAAACACTACAAGAAGGAAAAAATTAATTATCTCTAAAAAAACCTTTTTATACTTGGGCTTTTGGAAAACAACATATGGACGAAAAAGAACTTAAAAAGAAACTTAAAGAGGCTGCTTCAAAAAATCCAGAGAAATTTTATGCTGTGAAAGTTCTGAAAGCAGAAGGTTTTACAAGAAAGCGATGCGAGAAATGCGGAACTTATTTCTGGACTGCTGATGAAAAACGAAAACTTTGCGGAAATCCTTTTTGTTCAGGCGGTTATGGATTTATCGGAGAAAGTCCTGCAAAGAAAAAATACGATTATATTGAATTATGGAATACGTTTTCAGACATGTTCATAAAACTCGGTTACACACCAATAAAGAGATATCCTGTTGTTGCTAGGTGGAGAAATGATGTTGATTTTGTTCAAGCAAGCATATATGATTTTCAGCCGTATGTTGTTAGTGGAGAAGTAGAGCCGCCAGCAAATCCTTTAGTTGTTCCGCAGTTTTGCTTGAGATTTAATGATGTTGATAATGTTGGAATAACTTCTGCACATTTTACTGGTTTTGTGATGATAGGTCAGCATGCATTTGTGCCGCAAGCAAAATATGATCAGGAAAAGTACTTTAGCGATATTCTTCAATGGCTGACTAAAGGCCTCGGCTTAGAGCATAAAGAAATTCAGTTTCATGAAGATAGTTGGGCTGGTGGTGGAAATTTGGGGCCATGCATGGAATTCTTTAGCAGAGGCATAGAACTTGGAAATCAAGTTTATATGTGGTACAAGGTTAAAGGAGCCGGCTGGGAAGATTTGAATATAAAAGTTCTTGATATGGGGATGGGACATGAAAGAAATTGCTGGTTCAGTCAAGGGAGTGCTACGATTTATGATGCGACTTTCCCTAGTGTAATGAAAAAATTATACAAGCTGGTTGGTTTGAAGCCAGATGCTGAACTGATGAAGAGATTTCTTCCACTTTCTTCTTATTTGAATCTTGATGAAACACAAAACATTGAAAAGACATGGCGCTTTGTTGCTAAGAAGCTTGATCTTGATGTTGAAGAACTTAAGAAGAAAATCCTTCCTTTAGCTGCACTGTACAGCATTGCAGAGCACAGTCGGAGTTTGCTTGTTGCTTTCAGCGACGGAGCATTGCCGAGCAACAGCGGAGGCGGCTATAATCTGAGAATGATCTTAAGAAGAGCGCTAAGTTTTATTGAGAAATACAATTGGCCAATTAATCTTTATGAAGTATGTGAATGGCATGCTGATTATCTGAAAAAGCTGTTTCCAGAATTGAAAGATAATCTTGAAATTGTTAGGAAAATTATTGATGTTGAAAAAGCGAAGTATAAAGCAACAAGGCAAAAGGTAAGAAGCATAGTTGAAAATATCGTTAAGAGGAGAGAAGTGATTGATGAAAAAACATTGATCGGATTGTATGACAGCCAAGGCATAACACCAGAGCTTGTAAAAGCAGAAGCTGAAAAACAAGGTGTTGAGGTTAAAATTCCTGAAAATTTCTATGCAAGGGTCTCTGCAATGCATGAAAATCTTGAAGCGCCAAGAAGAATGGAAGAGAAAAAAGAAATTGAATTTCCTATTGCTGATTTGCCAGAAACAAAGCTACTTTATCTCGATGATTATGAGAAAGTTGATTTTGAAGCAAAGGTTTTGAAAATTTTTGATCATGTTGTAGTACTTGATAGAACTGTTTTTTATCCTACTAGTGGTGGACAAGAACATGATACCGGCAAGCTAAATGATCAGGAAGTGGTTGATGTTTTTAAGCAAGGAAGTGTTGTTTTGCATAGGTTGGCTGCTCTTCCAAAGAGTAAGGAAGGCGATATTGTTAAGGGCGAAGTAGATTTTGAAAGAAGAAAAATGCTTACGCAGCATCATACAGCAGCACATATCTTAAATTCTGCTGCAAGGAGAGTACTTGGAAAGCATGTAAACCAAGCAGGTGCAAAGAAAAGTGTTTGGAAAGCTCATCTAGATATAACTCATTTTGCTAGTTTAACGCCAGAAGAAGTTAAAGCGATCGAACGCGAAGCCAACGAGATTGTGCAGGAGGATATAAAGATTCATACTTTTCTTATGCCAAGGACAGAAGCAGAGCAGAGGTTTGGCATGACTATTTATCAGGGTGGAGCTGTTCCTGGAAAGCAGTTGCGAATAGTAGAGATTCCTTCTGTTGATGTTGAAGCGTGCGGTGGAACTCATTTGCATAGCACTGGCGAAGCTAGAAAAATTAGAATTATAAAAACGACAAAGATACAAGACGGAGTTATAAGGCTTGTGTATGTTGCAGGAAAGGCAGCCGAGCAATTCGAGGCTGAAGAAGAAAAACTTGTTGATGAAATTGCTTCACTGCTTAAGTGCTTTAGATTCCAGATTCCATACAGGGCAAAAGAATTGTTTGAAAAATGGAAGACGGTTGTTAAAAAGAAAAAGCAGATTCCCCAAGAGGAAGCAAAGCTTAAAGCAGGAGGCGAATTCAAAGGAAGCAATGCTGAATTGCTTGAAGAAACTGCAAAAGCACTTAAGACACAAAAAGATTTTATAATCAATACGATAAAGCGTTTCTTGAAAGAATTAAAAGAAAAAGGTTATGAGGTGGTTTGAATGACAGAAACAGAATGTATTTTTTGCAAGATTATTGCGGGCGAAATTCCATCAGCAAAAGTCTATGAAGATGAAGATGTTGTGGCTTTTCTTGATATAAATCCAACTACAAAAGGGCATACGCTTGTTGTTCCGAAAAAACACGTTGCAACCTTTCTTGAAGCTGATGATGATGTGATCGAGAAATTAATAAAAGTGAGCAGAGATGTTGGAAAAGCAATAGTCAAGGCAATGAATGCTGACGGATTGAATATTGGAATCAATAACGGAAAAGCAGCAGGGCAGATTATTTTTCATTTACATTTTCATCTGATTCCGAGATATGCAAATGATGGGTTGAAATGCTGGCCGCAGGGAAAATACGAGGAAGGTGAAATAGAAAAAGTTAAAGATGAGATTTTGAAAGTTATGCAAAAAGAAAAATGATAAAAGGGGTTTTGTTTGATTTTTGGGGAACGCTTGTTGAGAATGGAGTTTATTCGCCGTTGAGACAGGCTAAGAAGATTTTGGGAATTAACATGCCGTTTGGTAAGTATGTTGTGAGATTTGAGAAAGCGTTGATGTTAAGCAATAAATCTCTTGAAGATGGCTTTAGACAGGTTTTTGATGCTTTTAATATACCTTTTGAACAGCGCGTTTTGGATGAACTGGTTGCTTTATGGCGTGAGAATGCTGAAAAAGCTGAACTTTATCCTGAAACAAAAGAAGTCCTTGAGGATTTAAAGGCTAGTGATAAAAAGCTTTGTTTGATATCAAACACAGATAGTTTTTCAGTAAATCAGGTTTTGTCCAAGACAACATTAAGGAAATATTTTGATGCGATTGTTCTTTCGTGTGCTGTTGGTTGTCTGAAAACGAATCCAAGAATGTTTTACTATGCTCTGAAGATGCTGAATTTGCAGAAGAATGAGGTTGTGATGGTAGGCGATAGCATTGA
>CAZFJK010000003.1:0-4960 GCA_964519225.1 uncultured Methanosarcinales archaeon
TGACCTGCTGAAGTTCTTTTGCAAGGTAATGTATATCCAGAGAGGTTAGCATTTTATCAGGTGTAAAATATGTTCCAGGGATTGTTTTTTGATCCTTTTTGATGTGTTTACTGTATATATTTTAAGTCCTCTTTCTTCGGCTTCGATTCTGCAGATGTCAAAGATTTCTGCATCGAGGTTCTCTCTGATTTTTTCTGCTGAATATCGACGTTTTTTTAGTCTTTTTAGCAGTGTTTTGAGATCGCATTTTGTTACTATGCATAGATCGATGTAGCGTTTATGGAGCAAATGGCTTAAGTGAGAGTGTATAATCAGGTATTGTTTTTTCTTTTTTGCTTCTTTCAGTAAAGGTAAGATAGCTTTTCTTAGTTTTGTTTCATCGACAACATAGCAATGTCTTTTTTGGTCATAATAGTCGTAGATTTTTCTTTTTTTAATGAAAGCGTTTAAGTTTAGGATTTTGTATTTAATTTTTCTTTTTCTCAGAAATGAGGCAAGTTGCTTTGCAATGGTTGTTTTTCCTGTTCCAGGAGTGCCTGTGATTGTGATTATCATTTATGTCTGAAGCCGTGGATTAGATGTTTTATTGATATCTTTTTCCTTGCAAGAGTATGCAGTAGAAGTAAGATGGCAAAAAGAATAGCCATATATATGAATAATGGAATCATGTCATGCATAAGTGTTTTGATGCTCATTCCGAACAATATAGTTTGTCTTAAAGCTGATTCTGCTATAACAAATGGATTATAAAAAGAAACTTTGCTAAGTATTGATGGCAAGCTTTCTATAGGAATGATTACATTCGAGAGAAAGAGAAAAGCACTTCCTAGCGAGATTGTTGCGAGCGTTGCTGTTTCTTCTGATTTAAAGAGATAACCTATTAACATTCCAATAAATGTAAATGTTGTTGTTGTGAAAAATAGGATTAGGATGGACGGAAGAACTGTTGGAAAAGAAGCTTTAAAGAGAAGTGCTGCGACTGACAGTATTATTGCTATCTGAACAAAAACAAGGAATATGTTTGTAAGATATGTGCCAAGGAGAAATATTATGCTTGGTGTTGGTGTAATGAAATTTCTGAAAAATGCTGGAGAATGTTTTTCTATCATTACTAAGGTTGTTGAAAGAAGGAGTGAAATGAACATGACTACCAATATGACTAAAGAAGGGAACAGATAAGTAAGATATGTTTTTTCTGGAATGATGGGATTTATCTTTGTTTTGAATGGTGTTATGATTGTAGTTGCTTTTGTTATTGTGATTGTATTCAGAGCTTGTTTAATCTTATCAAGATAAGATTTTACACTTTCGATGTTTGCTGACTGTGCTTGTAATAATGATTTTACCTGGTTTAGATCAGATTCAAGTTCATTCAATTTATTGAGCAAGCCTGGAATGTCGTATGTTTGTTTGTTTTCTGGATCTTCAATCTTTTCTCTAATTGCTGATATGCCCTCTGTAATGTCAGTTATTTCATCATAGATTTCAGATTTTGCTTCGTCAGATATGTTTGCTTGATCTTTTATGTCAGATTTTATGGACTGAACTGATGATGTTATCGCGTTTAATTTTTCTGAGACAACATTTTTTATAGATTTTGCAATTGACTCGAGAGTTGAGAGTTTTGCATAAACGATGTCATCGCCTAACATTGTTAATGCTTGGGTTGAATATGTTTCTGTTGCTTGGAAAGGTTTTTCTGCTGATGCTGATGCTTGTCTGATTGATTCTATTGCTTTTAGGAGTTGTTCTGTGAGTGTTGTGCTTAATTCTTCCCGTTTTTCTGTTACTTTTGTTGAAATGGCATCGATTACTGACCAAACGAGATTAAGTTTGCTGTAATCTACATAGAAAGTAATCTCGTTTTCTTTTTCTTGGGAAATCTGAAGGTTTGGTGGAAAGATTATGCATGCGTGGATTCGCTCACGCTTAATTGCATTGATGCACTTTTCTTCTGATGGAAATTTTTCAACAGCGAAGTTTGACTGTTTGAGTTTTTCTAACATTGAGTTTGATATGTCTGAATATTCTTCTGAAAAAACGCCTATTTTAAGTGTATATTTTTCCATTGTGTCGAAGGCTGTTCCAGCAAGAAAGATTAGAAGGAATGGGCCGAATATAATGATTAGGGAGCTGAATTTGCTTCTAAGCAAAGTGAGAATATTTTTTTTGATAATTGCATATATTGTTTTCATTTTAACTTATGAATTTGTTCAAAAACAGATTCGAGTGAGGATTTTAGCAATTTTACTTCTACCAGTTTTTCTCCTGCTGATTTTACTGTTGAAAGAAGAGTTGGAAGTAAGCGCTCTGCATCGTCAGTTTTTATTGAAAAATGTCTTCCTTTTATGATGAGTTTTTTCACACGTTTAAGCTTAGCAAGCAGTTTTGCAAGTCGATGGTAGTTTCCTGGTTCTGATCTTAGTAATATTTCTTGATCGTGTTTGAGTGATGTTTTTAGTTTAGAAACTTGGGAAGGAGGAATAATTCTTCCTTTATGAATTACAGCAACCCTATGGCAGATGGATTCTACTTCATCCAGGAAGTGTGAGGCTAGGATTATTGTTGTTCCTGATCTGTGTACTCTTTCTATCAAATTCCAGATTTCTTTTCTGAGTAACGGATCAAGATCGGCTGTAGGTTCGTCAAGAAGAAGGACTGATGGATTGTGGATTAAAGCGCAGGCAATTGAAAGTCGTTTTTTCATTCCTTCTGAGAGATTCTGAACTAGTTCGTTTTTTTCAGAAGAAAGTTCGGTTATGTCAAGAAGCACAGAGATATTGTTCTCAGCTATCTGCTTTGGGATATGATGGAGTGTGCTGAAATATAATAGGTTTTCTTTTACGGTTAGCTTTGGGTATAGGCTTGGTACTTGGGT
This sequence comes from uncultured Methanosarcinales archaeon, assembly GCA_964519225.1. Lineage (GTDB taxonomy): Archaea > Nanobdellota > Nanobdellia > Woesearchaeales > B54-G15 > B54-G15. Next base: position 2,879 of record CAZFJK010000003.1, read on the forward strand.
TGCAAAGCCAAAGGTTCTTCTCACTTCTTGAAGAGAATTGAAAACAGATTTGTATTCTTTATCGATTGGAGAGTAGAATAAGATGTCTCCTGCATCTGGTGTATAGAAGCCGATTAATGTGTTTAGCAATGTTGTTTTTCCGCTGCCAGACATGCCGATAATACCGAATATTTCTTTTTGTTTTATCTCGAGATTCGCATTTTCAAAAACTGTTTTTTTGTTAAATGCTTTCTTTAGATCAATGAATTTTATGGCTGTTTCCATTTTATTTTAGCCACTCAACTTGGCATTTATTATTTTTGCAGATGCATTTTCCTTGATTGCAATCGAGTGTGTTTGGCACGCATTCAGCTGTGCAAAATATGCCTTCACAGTTCGGTGCTTTTTCTTTTGGAACGCAGGCTGTTGCATGGCAGCATTTGTTTGGTACACAATCACTGTCTGTGACGCATTCTTTTTGCTGTGGTGTGCATGCTGCTAGTAAAAATGTGGTGAAGAGCAGTAGCAAAATGGTTGTTCTTTTCATTTTTCTAGTCATAGAGTTCTAGAGTTATTAAAACTATCCCTTCCCTTGTGGATAAAGGGAAGGTTTCGAGTTCTCTGCTTCCTTTGAGCGGTGGGTTAGCGAAGTTGAAATATGTAACATTACCAATACCTATGGTTAAAGCGTAGTGTTTTTTCCATTGTTCTAGTGTTTCTGAAAGGAGTTGGTCAGTTTGATTTCGTATAAAATCGCATGAGAATGTGCCTGAACAATTTATTTGGTTGAGCTCAGAGTTATAGTTTTCGATGCAGTTTTGTAACAATTGAGACATTGTATATGGTTCGTTAGATTCGGAGTAGCATTTCGTATTTGTTTTGAGTAATGCATTCAGTGTGTTTGAGGCGAGTTGTGCTTTGAGATAGGTTTCTTTTATAGTTGGTTTTTCGCGCAGGCTGAATGCTAAGGCGAAAATGATTGCTAATGAGATTAGAATTACGATTACTGCAAGACCTATAGCTTCTGTTTGGGCTTTATTTTTCATTTTAATCATATTGCGTTATGCTTAGGATTGCAAAATATTTTCCTGTTTGTGTTTTTGCAAGGACTGGAATTGAAAATGTGGATTTTTTTGTGAAATTACCATTGTATTCGACCAATGTTATTGATTCATCAGTTATTTTGTTTTCAAGCTTTATTGTGAGTTTATTGAAGCCGTAATAAAGGAGATTTTGCTTGTCGTTTTCGAGTATGGTCTTTGTTGCATTCATTTTTTGAACGTCTATGCAGCTTCCTATTGGTTCGTTTGGGCAGGCAAGCTCTGGAAGGAATGCTATTTTTATTGCATTGATTACTGTTTGTTTTTCAAGTATGTCATCTTTAAATGCTTTTATGCTTCTTTTTTGAAAATGCGAATAAAAGACCAAGCCAAAAACAAGGAGTATAAAAAAGATGATAAGTATGGCTGTTGTTTCGGTTACTTTAATCTGGGCTTTAGTAGATTTGCGGACAACCATTTTGCTCGAGCTGGTTGTTTTGTTGTTCTATTTGTTGTGCTGAGTTGAGTATAGAGTTAAGAGATTTTGATGGTTGGGTTAAATCGATTTGAGCTTGATTAAGAAGATTTATTATCCCTCCATATATGAATTGGCACACTGTCCCTTCTGTTTGCTGGCTTAGTTTTTCTGTATAATCAAGATATATTCTGCGTTGAAAATCATATCTTTTTAGCAATTTTTTGATTTGGCATTTAAATTGATTTGAATTGGCTGAGAATATTGCTGCATATGTGATAAAGTCTTGCGGGTCGCGTTGGTAAGCCACTTCCGGCCTTGTTCTAGAAAATCCGTTTGGTGTTTTTTGAAGAAAAACAGTGACATTTTCTCTGATTTCTATAGCTTCTGATTTTTTAATTGCTTGTTCTGGAATTGTAATTCCTGCAGGATCTGTGAAAAAGACAAATTTTATGTTTTTGTATAGGTTTAGGTCTTTTGCAACATCATTAATTTGATTTTTTTCGATCATTTCGATGTTGATTTGTGGGGGTATTTGATCAAAGATGTATTGAGCTAGATCTTTTGTTGATTGATCGTAGATGAAAA
>CAZFJK010000003.1:5060-60751 GCA_964519225.1 uncultured Methanosarcinales archaeon
ATTTGATCAAAGATGTATTGAGCTAGATCTTTTGTTGATTGATCGTAGATGAAAACATAAAGGATTTCTGGTGATGTTAGGACTAAAGCATTTGAGACAGGAAAAGGAGCGTTGAATTGTAGAGTCCATGTGTAGAGGGTTTCATGAGTTAGTTCGGTTGGAGAAAAGAATATTTCTGTCGGTGTTTGAATATGAATCCCAGTTCCTTTAACTGCATATTCTGAGTAAAGGGTGTTGGGATCGCAAATGAATTCAAGCTTTGCTTTTGGTAATTCCACTTTGTTGAAGGTTTCTTCGACTGCCATTGCACCTGCTAGGATCGGCTGAAGGTCGGATAGGATTAAAGAAGCGATTTTGTATTCTGAGATCGTTTTTTGGTGTAGTGCTATTGAAATAAAGAATATTAAGATAAGAGTGCCTGCAATTAGAATGAATATCCAAAAGAAAACGTGCTGTACTTGAGCTTTTTTGTTTTTCATTTTTTATTTGACGTATATTCTTGTTTTGTCTCCTCTTCCTTCGATTTTAAAATCGATTCTTCTGCGCTCTATTTTTAGGCAGGCAAATTGCTGTTCTTTGTTTGAAGTGCTGTTCCAGATTTCAATCGGTCCGACAAAGATGCTGATTTCGGCTGGAGGTATTAAAAAGACATTTTCTGTTGAGTTATGGAGGTTTTGTTCGACGGCAGCTCTGATGTGAGCGTATTCGTATTTTGAAGGGATGTCGCTTTTTTCTGCGTCTGGCGAGACAAAACAGACTTGGGAAAAGCCTGAAGGTACTCGCATTGGATTTTTTTCGTTGAAAACTATTTGATCGCCGTACTGTATTGCTAAATCACGGATTGCGCTTTCTAGATCGTTCTTGAATTGAATTAACTCAACTTTTTTTCCTTTTTCAATGAAGGAATGAATGGCTTTGTAGCCAAAGAGAAGGATTACTGCGAATATAAAGATTGCGACAATATAAAAAAATACACGCTGGATTTGGGCTTTTTTATTCATTTTTATTCAATGAGTTCCTTTAGATCTTCTAAGGCTTTTTTTCTTAGGGTTTTCTCCTTGAATTTTTTCTTAATTAGATCAGATAAGAGTTTGAATTCGTCTTCTGTTAATTTTTCTTTTTTTATGATCTCTCTTATTGGTTTTCCTGATTTTATTCTTTTCTCAATAAGCTCAGCGAGCTGTTTGAATTCTTCTTTCTTTAGTTTTTTTGGTAATAAGCGTTCGAGGAAACGGCTTTTTTCTTTTTCTATTTCTCGCTTGCGTTTTTCAGCAAGTTCGCGTCTTAGTTTTTCAAGTGGGGAAACTTCTCTTGGTTTTGGTATGGTTACGGGTCTATAAACTGGTGGAGGAATTTTAGGTTTTTTGAAGCGCGTAAAGAATGCAAAAATCTGTGTTTTGTATTTTAGAATGAGTAGAATCGCTGCGGCAATGATGGCTATAATCAAAATTATTAAGATGATCTTACCAAGGATTGGTCTTCTTGGAATTTCTGCTTTTGAACAACCATAGTGAGGTGAGGCTGGATTTTTGATTATGTAAGGAACTTCGCTTGGTGGTGTGTTTGGACATTTATCGAATTTGTCCGGTATTGTGTCGAGGTCTGCATCATTAAGCACAGTTGGATCTGTTCCTTTTCTGTACTCTTCAAGATTTGTATAGCCGTCGTTATCTGGATCAAGAGATGCATCACTCGGATCATTAGGATTTAGATTGTATTTCAGTTCCCAGTAATCAGGCATGCCGTCTGCATCAGAATCGATTTCATCGGGCGCGCATCCGTAATGAGGAGAAGATTTGTTTATTTCGACTTCTGTTACTTTATCGCTCGGTGTGTTTGGGCATTTATCTTCTGCGTCTGGTATGCCATCGAGATCAGAGTCTTGAATTTTTATGACTTCAACGATTATTCTTTTGCTTCCATTTATTTGATTTCCAACAGTATCGGCAGCTGAGTAGCATAATACAGAAGTTTCTGATAGGAAGATTGTTCCAGCATATTGTAGAGTAGGCGTACAATCTTGGGTTGTTTTTGATAAGCCATAATAAATTCCGTTGCAGCCGTTTTCATCCTGGCAAAGGATTTCAACATTTTTTCCATTTGGAACCGGTGTTTCGATGATTGTTATGTTTGGTGGTCCTCTCTCTCTGCATTCCGGAGCTGTACTATTTAAAACAGTAAATGTTATGCTTGACCAATCTGAATAATGTCCTGCTGCATCTTTGCACCGTACTTTTAAAGTGTATTCTTCGTCTACATTTAGGAGAAGTCCGTCGATTAATGGGCTGTTCTGTGAAGATGTTCCGTTAACTGAATAGTTCGTATTTGTAATCTGCCATTCGTAAAGCACTATAGCAGAAAGGTTGTCTGGATCTTCAGCTACGAATGTTGGATGGATTTGAGTTCTGTCGCAGGTTTTTTCTGCAAGCTGAATTGCTATGATTTTTGGCGGTGTTAAATCAATTACAATGTCAACAGGAATTGTTTGGGTTAAACCTGATACGATAAATGTGCATGATACCTTATAAGGATATTTTCCCTCTTTTGGCTTATCAAACGTTGCTGAAAAGACTTGTGTGTTTGATTGAGGAAAGTCATATGATGCGTTAAGTTCATCGATGTATTTACAATTTGCAGGAAGATTTGTTTCAACGTTGAGCGTTACTGTTGTTTTGTTTACGATTGGTTTTGCTGAGATTATAACGCCCTGCCTTTTCTTATCGACTGTAAAAGTTAAAGTTACTGGAGCTGAGTCAAGTCCAGCGAGATTTCGGCAAACAACATAATATGTGTAGGTTGTTCTGTCTTTTAGTTGTGTTGTTGGAATTGATACTGTGTGGTTTGTTTTGTATAGACCAATGTGCCAGTCTGGGAATCCAGAACGCATTGAATCAAATTGTTTGGTATATAGGCTATACTTACAGATTGTTTCGTCGTCTGTTTCAACATTGAATACGGCATTTGTTGTTATTGCGCGTTGTTCTGAGCCCCATGGCGTTTCGCTTACGTACGCTCTAAGAATTTCTGGCGGGGTTGGATCGTATCTGATAAGGAATGCATGTTCTTTGCTTATGGTTCCATCTGGTTCTTTACACTGAACGTTTAATAAGTATGTTTCGTATGGTTGCGTTTTTTGTGGATAATTTGCGCCGTCCGTTGGTTCGAATTGCTGGCCGTACCATACAGAGCGCGGAAAGTTTTCTATGTGAAATTCTGTCGGTGAATCTTTTTTGAACGGGGTACCAGAGTCATAGCTGAATGAAGTTGATGCGTATTTGCATTCCATGGCTGGTTTATCTGTTTTTATCTTAAGAGTGAATGCGGGTTTTGTGGAAACGCCGTTAGGAGGATACACTAAGCTTATTCCAAGAGGTTTGTTTATTGCGATAATGCCGCAGTTTGTTGATTCTTCATTGTCGCCGTTGTCGATAGATTTATAGCAGAAGGTTGTTGATGAATGAATTGGCAATTGGTCTGTGAATTGGGTTGATGGAGAACATTTTTTGCCTAAATCTGTTAGGCAGTATAAAATTTCTTTACAGCCAAAGCCTGTTGCTGGAGCATCTCGGCATTGCGCCTTTACTGTTACTGATTCTGTAAACGAAGGCCAATTTTCTGGTGTTGTTGCTGTAAAGGAGGTTGATGTTGTTTCCAAAAGAAGTATTGTCTTTGGCGGTTCAAAGTCGAGAGTGAAAAAGATGTTTCTTTGCTTTTGTTGTTTTGTTGCGAGATCTGTGCATTTTACTGTGAACGGCATATAGAGGCCTGATCTCGTGTATGAGAATGTTGATGTTGATGTATGGATTATGTTATCTGTTGTTGAAAATTTTTCAATAAAGGTATTGTTTCTATAAAGGGAGCAGTTTGCTTTTGCTGCTGTTTTAACCTGTACTGTGATTGTTCTCTCTTTTGTTACTCTTTTTGGTAGAAGCTGTATGATATAGGGGTCTTGTGCATCTATCTGTGCTGATGCTTTTGCTGTATTTCCAACGAGGTCCTTGCATGTTATTTCATAGGGATATATCTTAGGAGCTAAATCTGGATATATAATTGTTGTTGAATAATCGATTCTTTGATCTTGTAAGCCTTTAAGATTGTCTGTGCAAAAAACGATTTCATCTGAAAGTATTGTAATATAGGCTGTTGCGTTTGTGGGTGTTGGAAAAGCAACATCAGTAATAATTTGCAACGACGGCGGCTTTGTATCGATATAGATTTCTTTTGTTTTTATGTTCAGTTCTCTGTTTTTGTGCTTGTCAATAGCATAGAATGATACGAAGTACTTGTTGTTTGGTGATGCTGGAAAGCTTAATTTTGTTACATCAACTGATGCTTTTCCTGTTGAATCTGTTTTTATTTGGTTTGATGGAGTGCATTGAGCTGAAGGAGAAATGCAGTAAAAGATTGTTGATTCTGGTTCTGATTCAAATGAGATGATTGGATTTGTCGCTGTTACTTTTATCGTATTTACCTTTGTTTCTGGTCTTTTGTTATCTGCTTTGCATGTAAGGTCTGTTGGTGAGCAATCATCAATGTAATCTGCATTGCCGTCTTTTATGCATTTTGTTCCTGTCCAGCGGCAAGTTCCAAGGCGGCAGTGATCTTTGCTCGGTGTGATTTGATTTGTTGTCGGATTAAGCAATGTTGTATCGCATGATTGCTCATCTGTGTAATCGTAACATGTTATGCCTGCTGTGCATTTCAGACATGACTTTGTTGTTTGATCGTATCTGCATTTGCCGAGAAGTTGGCATTGCGATGGGGTGCATTCAGAAGCTAGAAAAGGTTGATTGCAAAGATCGCATTTGTCTTCTTTTTCATAGCCAAGCTGCGTGCAGATTCCAAGACCAAGCTCTGGTACGATTGGAAGCCATTTGCACTTTCCAAAACCGCAGGCATCTTTTTGGCAAGCAAGTTCTGATTTATAATCAAAGCAGGAATGGATGTTATTGCATGATTGACATTTATATAGAAAATTAAATTTATCGTAATAGCAAAATTGCTTTGCATGGCAGAGATTTGCATTGAAATACAGGCCGAATGGATCTGCTCCTAATGTAGAAGAATTGCATTCGCCTGGATCTATGCAATAGGTTATGCCAAAAGCATCTGGACCAAAGCAAGCAACTGAGCATGCTTCTATTTCTGATAGTTGATTTTGCTCTGTGCATTCATATCGCGATTTTCCTATGCAGAATTCTGTTGTTTTTCCTTCGCATTCAGCAGAACCTGTTTTTATAGTTGCTGTTGCTGGATCGCTTTCGCCATTCGGGTAGATCGCTTTTATTGAATAGGTGTACTTTGTATTCCAATCTACATCTTTGTCGATGAACTGAAGCTGATTTGGATCTGAGATTGTTGCAATTTCAAAGAGTTCTCTGAAAATGCGATAGCCTAGAACTGTTTCGCATGGTTTTTGCCATGTTAGGAGTACTGCTTTAACTCCGCGAATATGGTTTGCTGTGAATTGCTGCGGTTTGGTTAGTGTGAAATAGCTGCAATTGGCACCGAAGGGAGTGAGGAGAATGTCTTTTGTAATTACGTCGTTTGGTAGGAGAAAAACGGTTTCTTGGGCTGGTTGGTATGAAGGTTTTTCGACTTTGATTTTATATTCGGTCCGGCCTGTGCTTTTAACAGGAAGTTCTGCTGAGAATCCTGTTGCAGTTGTACGGGTTTTTATTATGACTAGTTTATCTGTGCGGATAAAGGTTAATTCTGCAAGAGGAATATGCTGGGCTGTGATTGAATCGATGACATAGCCGCTTACGTTTGCTGTTGGTTCTTTTTTCAGAGTGAAGTTTATTTGGGTGTTGTTTGTTATTTTGATTGTTTTTGTTTGTAATTCAAAACCTGGATAAAATGCTTCGATTGAATAGGTATCTGGAACAAGTTGAATTGTATAGTATCCTTTTGTGTCTGTTTTTGTTTTATATTGCGATTTAGCTGTTGCTGTTATTTCTGCCTGCTGGATTGGATTTCCTTTTTCATCTTTAACAAATCCTGAAAGCGTGACTGTTGGTAATGGAGTTAGCTGTATGTTGAAAGTGTTTTCTCCCGGTGAGAGTGTTTGAATAAAGTTTTTTGTTTCGTAGTTCTGAGCGCTTGCAACAATCGAGTATGTTCTTGCTAGAAGATTCTCAAAGCGATATTTTCCTGATGCGTCTGTTTTTGTGCTTAAACCATCGATGCTGATTGAAGCTGATGGAATTGGAGTTCCTGTTATTGCATTGACGACGGTACCTGAAATGTTTGCAAGTTTAGTTATTTGTTGCTGGCATATTGTTGCATCTCTGATCGATTCATTGAATGTTGCGTTGAATCCTGTAAAGGCGCTGCAGTATTGGTCGCATAAATAGCGTCTTGTTACTTTGTCTGGATGCAGGAAATGGGTTGTTCCGTTTGTGCAAATGCAGCAGCCGAGCTGACATTCTGGAACAAGGGGTGAATCGCAGCTTGTGATGTTAAGACCTGTGACGTTAATGAAAGCGGTTGGGCAGGATGTTGTATCAGGGAATAGCAGGCAGAAGGTTGAAAGATCTGCTGGATCAAAACAGCAGTATTGGGCGTTTGTTTTTAGTGAGATAGCTAAGAAAAAGAGAACTGCGACTATAAAAAACACACCTCTTTTTCTCATCAGGTTTTTTATTTTGTTTGTTTTATATAAGGTTTGTGTTATGTTTTGCATTCTGCTCTAATGCCAAAGAATCCAGATGAGCAAGTTCCTTGACGCCAGGCTCCTTGGACAAGTTTCTTACATGGTTTTCCGCTGTCGCCAAAGCGGCAGTTGCAATGATCTTGTTCATTGAAAATGCCATCTCCGTTAGAATCCACCACTTCAGTAGTACAAAGTTTTTGACATCCTCCTTTTCCATAGCACCAACCTTCTGAAGTAAGCGAATACGCTTTTTCTCCAACGCATGCAGAAGCTCCAAAACAGCACGTGTCTGAAGTTCCTATGATTTCGGTTTTTCCAAGGCATGCATTTCCAGTTGAGCCATCGCAATAGCGGATGATGTTGTAGCAATGCAGGTTTGAGGTGTTGTATGGTGCATTTTGTAAAGTGTTTGGACCTGAATAGCAGATTGTTGTGTTTGGAGCTATTGTAAAATCGTCTCTGCAGCATGAATGATTTCCAAGGTATTCTGGACCGAAAGGAAATGGTGGTAAAGAAGAACGATGGGGTAAACATTGCTTTATTGTTAAAGTTGAAAAAGTATTATATGTTTGGTTGTAGCTTGAGTAGAATAAATTTGCTTTTAGAAGAGCTATACATGTTGAATTAGGCGTGCATGCATCGAATAATTTAGTGATTTGATTTGGCTGGAGTTCTGTTATGAATTGGCTTGTTGTTACGTTAAGTACTGTTGTAGCATCTTTTTTTATTGTCCAATAAAAAAGATATTTGGCTTTACTGTCTAACGTTAGGTTTTTTGGTTTTGCTATGAGAAAAACAGGATCTTCGGGAGAAAGAATGTTGCTTGGAATTGTTGAATAGTTTGCTGTGATGTTTGCACTGACAATTAATTTTGGATCGACAAGTATTCTGACTAATTGAGTATCATTTAAATTATGCTCATCGTATATTGTGAAAGTGAGATTGTGATAACCTAAAGAAGAAGGAAGCGATGATGGAAAGGATTTATTTATGCTGTCCTCATCAGGATCTGCATATGAGATGTTCAGGCCGTCTATGGAAAGGTTTTCGCCTTCTATGATCAGTACGTCATAGGTATCATCGTCTTGCTTTTGAGGATATCTATTTATGTAGCTCAATATTGGGGGTCTGTTTTCTCTTGCAAATTGGAATATAAGAGGTTGGTTTTTTATTGTGTAAAGATCATCTTTGATGATGAAAATATCAGTGTCGGTGCTTCCTTGTTGTTTAATTATTGTTAGATTTCCTTCTAGAAGATATCTTCTTAAATTTTCTTTCAGTGTTGCTGTAAGGTTTGATGTGGCGTTTGTCCAATCTGAATGGATGCTGTCCCTCAGGATTAAATAAATATAGTATAATCTTGTTTTAACTTCAACCCAAGGGGTGTTTTCGAGAATAGGAATTTCTTCTCCCTTTAAGCGAGCAGAGAGAACAAATTGAAGTTTTGCTCTTACTGATGTCCTTAAGAGTTTAACAACAGGTTTTATTGTCGTTATGCTGAGATCATAGCCTGTCACTGATTTTAGAGCTGTTATGTTAATACACTGGATTGCGTTTTCTTCTAGGTATTTTCTTATTTCGCTAGTTATCGATGGTAGGGTTCTTTTACCGAAAAAAACAGGTTCGGGTTGATCGAGTTTGAATCTGCAATAATCTGGTTCAGGATATGCTTTGGTACAAGGGTAATCTTCAGGAATTGGTTGTTGTATTGTAATTAAGATAGAAACGTTTTCGTTATTGAATAGAATTGAGTTTGTTGGTTTATATTGGCCTCCTCTTCTTGATATAGTCAGGATTGCATCCTCTAAAGTCGATCTCAGGCATTCTTCTGTGAAGAATTTAAAGGCTGAAACCGACATTGCTCTTTTTATAACTTTCTGAACTTCTCGGCTTGCTTTTTGTTCAGCGGTTTGTTCTGCAAGGTAGAATAATAAGAAGAAGGTTATAATGATTGTGAAGCCTAGAACAATGAATATGGTGATTTGTGCACGACGCATTTTAAATAGGAGTGAGTTTGATTAACTGGTTCCATACATCTGGATTGAAGCTTAGGATTGTTTGCTCTGTTGCTGTGGCGTTGCAGAAGGTTTGAGGTATGTTTTTAAGAGAATCGCATATTTGTGCTGTTATGTTTTCTAATCTTGCAACAATGTAGGTTTCATTTGCTCTTGTCTCTTTTAATGCAAGGATTTGCTTGTTTTGTGATTTTGCAATAAATAATGCATCGTAATTTTGATGGGTTTCGATCGATGAGAGACTGACGAGGTTTCCAAGCATTGTTTTGGGTTTCCATGTTCCTGTTATGAATTGTATTATCGATTTAAATATATTAAATAAACGTGAGAAAAATCCGCGCTGCATTGTTATGCCCTGTTTTGAATAAAATACCGCATTCAGCTGACGATCGTACCAAATGCGTTTGTCATTGCTGCAAGTGTCAAAATCAACGACGTTATTGCAATAGGTTGTTGGTAAATCTAAAGCGTAAAGGAAAGAGTATTCTGAATCGTTGATTGGTTTGTTGAGCGAAACAGCGAATAATGTTTTTTCCTTTCCTGCGTCAATGAATTTAAGAACGCAGAAGTTATTTACGCAAGGTACTGGTGTTGTGAAATTAAAGCATGTTGGCGGTACTGCTGGAAAAAGAGATTCTCCTTGAATATACTTAAGCTTTAATGTTGGTTCTGGTAGTGTTGTTTTGAAATCGTCGCACAGTAAAGTGAATTCGTTTGCTGTTGTTGTAAGATTAAGAAGGACCGATGCAAGAGTTCTTGTTCTTGTGCGCCATTCGCCGTTATAGCACAGATGATCAAAGATATACTGGCTGTGGTTTATACATATTGGATTGTCTTTGTAGCCCGGATCTGGTGAATATGTCTCTGGTTTGTTGAAGTTGTCTGGATTTCCGTTAGGATCAACTAAACATTGTTCTGGATAAGGGCAGTAAGCTGATTGGTTTGAAAGCCAGTCGTATTTAAGAGGCGCAGCAATCCATTTTCCGTAAACACAACGATATGTTTTTCCTGAAATGTTGTATGTTTGTTGAGGTTTGTCGTGTAAAGATGCTAGACACATAGAGCCGTTCCAGCAAAATAGCGGATGACAGCAGCTTTTTGTTTTTTTGTCAGGATCATAGGAAGTTGTGTTTCTTTCTGATGCAGGTGTTCCTGAGAATGCGTCACTCCAGCTTTCTTCATAGGAACAGAAGTAGTTTCCAAAGGTAGTGCATGGTTCTGATTTTTTGGTTTTTGCTGGAAGGGGAAGCGTTGAAACTAGATTTTGGCAGTAGTAGAACTTTTTATTTGAATACAGGACATCGCGTTTAATTTCTTCTAATTCAGATGAGTAGATTGTTTCTGTTGGTTTTCCTTGGATTGCTGTTTGCATAATGAAGATTGATTTTGAACAGAATGGTTCTTTGCAAGCAATAGGTTTTTTGAAATTGCCTTTTGTTTCTGTGAAAAATGCTGATTCGTTTTCTAAGATTGGTAAGCCATTGATGCAAGCTCCTTTTTCGTCTGCGTATGATTGTGTTTCGTTGTAGCAGCATTTAGTGCCTGTCCATGTATAAAGATTTGAGCAGACGGTTTCTGAATTTTCTAATTTTTCTGGTGATATCCAGTAATCGTGAGTTTGAGCAAATTCATCTGTGCAGAAAAATAAGGGTTCTTTTGTTTCGAGGTATATGTTTTTCACTTTAAGCTTGAGGGGTTCTGTCATAGCAGTAACATTTGTATAAAAAATGATCTGATCGATATCTGTTGGATTTACGTTATGCAGAGGGATTTCGATTCTTATCCATTTTCCTGTTTTTACCTCGCGTGCAAATGCGAAGATCGGACCTCTTATGAGAATGTCTAAATTATTGACATTTGTTGCCATGCCTGACGCAAGTAGAACTTCTGTTACTGGTTTGACTGAAGATATGTTTATGAAGAAGATAAGATATTCGGAAGGAGGGCTTGAATTAATGTTTAGAGAAATGCTTTTGTATGCTGAAATTGTTTCGTCTGAGATATGAGGGGTGATATCTTTAAAATATTCGTATGTGAATGAGTAATTGTTTCTATCAATAATCGTGATTGGTTCTGCTCGGTAGATTGCTTGAGTATATTGCTCTGGATACCTGTGTTTGCTGTAGCATGTTTCGCCTGGAATGCAGCATTCGTAGAATTTTTGATTGTAGCAAATAAATCTGTAAGATTCTCTAGTTCCAGATAAGATTGTTCTGTCTGGTATGCCTGTATCTGCTGTTGTGTTGCATAAGTACCATCTTGCACCGTTTGAGATGTATTGTTTTTTATTGAATTCATATATTTTGAAGGGTTCCTGACCTGCTTGATGCCAGATAGAGCCGTCGCAAAGGAATTCGTAATCAGAAATATCTTTTAGTCCTTTTGGAGAAAGTTTTCCTTTGTTTTCTGGATAGCAGCAGTATTCGTCAAAGGAACCTGTTTGAGGAGCATTTGGAAGCCATTCGCCATCCTCTAATTGGCATTGCGCGTAGCCTTTGAATTTTCTATAACCAATAATGAAGCGTGTTTCGTCGTTTGTTGAACCGCCAAGTTCTAAGCCGACAATTGCTGCATCGTCGTATTCAACAAAAACCCGGGCTTGGTAAAAGGATTTATCTGCGCCAGCTGATGATGCGTCCTTAACTGAAGAAAGACTGCAATCAGGGTTTAATTCTCTGTAAGAATACCAAAATGAATCAAAGCGTCCTTTATGAAAATCAAATCCAAAGCCAACAAGAAAAGCGTTTTCAGGCAATTGGATATTGAATGGAAATTTATATTTTAGTGGTACGAGTGTGGGCCCTGGAACAAGAGAATAACATTTTCCTTTGTTTGTCCATTTTTTTATGCCGAGTTTGCATGTGCCTGTTGTTTCATTATAGATCAGTTCTGCATATTGGATTCCTTTGTCTCGGCTGAAGCCCGTTATGACATAAGGTTTATCAGTTGGGATTTGCTGGTATTCACAATACGTTCTTGCGAAAGCGCTCTTTTTTGTTTCTTTTACTGATGCTTCTAAGAAAGCTATTGATAGTTGGGCTGTGATGATCAAGAGCGTTGCGAGTATAAATAGATGAATAAAACAGTTTTTCTTCATTTTCACCTCTTTTTATTGTTTTGTTAAAAGGAGTGAAAAGGATTATATAAACCTTATTCAACGAGTTCTATTCCTTTTGCTATAAAAGTTGGTGATTTTCTTTTGCGATTGAATTTTATTTTTTCTACCAATGTTTTGTAATTTTGTTTTGTTTCTTTTGGAGTAAGCTGGAATAGGTTAAAGAAGCTTATTACGTCGTGAAAATAAAGCATTTCTAAAGGATGGTTTGCAAAACTTGCCATAATAACTGGAACGTGATATTTTTTGCATAGTATGATGTTCTGCGCTATTCTTCCAAGCAGAATGGATTTTTGCTTTGTATTGAGGATTGAGCGATTTATGCAAAGGAATTTTTCTTTTTTTGCAAGAATCTTAACGAGAACTTGATTTAAACCGCTTGCTCTAAAATGAAGCGGATCTTTTGATTCAAGGGTTTCGATGTTTGTTATGATGTCGCAATTTGCTTTCTCAATAAAAATGCGAAGGTTCTGCTTTGATGGAACAGCAATGACAAGATCTGCAAGCTTTGATGCTTTTTTTGCCTGGTTCGGTTTATTGATGATTATTGCTGAAGCGATATTTATGCTGTTTTCAGTAAATTTTAGTTCTTTAAATTCATTGAAAGGATAAGCAAAAACGAGCCATTTATAAGCAAAACGTTTAGCAAATGACAGGAATTCTTTCTCATTGTTTTTTGGAGAAACGATGTCGAACATGTGCTTTTTGAGTGTTTGTTTTCTATATAAAAGTTGCTACGAATTTGTTATATTTCCACTGGAAATAAAGGGGTGTTAGTCGTTTTGATTTAAAGTTCCAAAGGAAATGAAGGGGTTTTAAAAATGAATTATATAAATTCCAAAGGAAATGAAGGGGAGTAGAGATTTTGGCTTATATTTTAGGTTCTCTTTATTTTTAAATACATAAATTTAAATAAGTTTTTGCTTTATAAATAAAAGATGTGAAAAGTCCAATCTAATGCTTTTTAAGCTAAATGGAAAGAAAATATTTGGTTTGGTGGTAAAGAATGCCTAAAAAAAGGAAAAAAATAGGTAAAAAGGAAATACATGTTGTTAATATTGTTGTAAGCACTTCTTTGGAGCATGATATACCGTTAGAGAAGATGGCTGCAACACTTTCTAATACAGAGTATAATCCTGAGCAGTTTCCTGGTCTTGTGCTTAGGATTAAAGAGCCTAAAACAAGTGCTTTGATATTCAGCAGCGGAAAGGTTGTTTGCACAGGAGCGAGGAGCATGGATAAGGTGGAAGAGAGCATAAAGAAGATAATAAAAAGTTTGGAGAAGATCAATATAAAGATCAAGATAAAGCCTGTGATTAGCATTCAGAATATTGTTGCAAGCGGCAGCGTTGGAATGGATTTGAATTTGAATGATCTGGCAATGAAGTTACCTAATACAGAATACGAACCTGAACAGTTTCCCGGTTTGGTTTTTAAGCTGCCTGGAACAAGAGCAACGTTTTTGCTTTTCTCGAACGGAAAGATTGTCTGTACTGGAACAAAGAGCGAAAAGGAAGTGCATGAAAGCTTGGATAAGCTGATTGAGGTTTTGAAGAAAGCAAAAGGGATTAAGCGTTAAATCGAGTTTTTTATTTTTGATTTAAAAAAAGAGGTGTTTCTGAACTATTTTGGTTAGATGAAAATGGAGGTGAGAGAGTTAATTGATAAAATAAAGGAATTTTTTGAATTGTTTTATTTTGATAGGATTCTTGAAAAAGCAAGGAAGGGTGAGAAAAGTTTTCAGGTTGATTTTTCTGACCTGTTGAAGTTTGATTCTGAGCTTGGTGAAATGGTTTTGGATGATCCAGAAGAATTATTGAAGTGCTTTGATCTTGCTGTGAAGGAGCTTGGGTTTGAGTTAAGGGTTAGGTTTTTTAACCTTCCTTTAAGCAGCTATATGCTGATCAGAAATATAAGAAGTAAAGATATAGGTAAGTTTGTTGCGATTGAAGGCGTAGTAAGGCAGAAAAGTGATGTAAGGCCGCAGGTCACAGCTGCAAGATTTGAATGTCCTAGTTGTGGCAATGTGATAAATGTTTTACAGCTTGATACGAGCTTTAAAGAGCCAAATAGGTGTAGTTGCGGCAGAAAAGGAAGATTCAGATTGCTTGGAAAGGAACTGGTTGATGCTCAGGGACTGGTTCTTGAAGAATTGCCAGAACATCTTGAAGGAGGAGAGCAACCTAAGAGAATTAAGGTTTTTCTTAAGGATGACTTGGTAAGTCCTATGACAGAGAAGAGAACAAATCCTGGAAGCAGAATAGTTGTAATTGGTGTAATTAAGGAAGTGCCGATTGTTTTGAGAGGCGGCGTAAAGAGCACAAGGTATGATTTAATGGTCGAGGCAAACAATGTTGAGTTTGTTGAAGAAGATTTCTATTCGCTTGAGATTACAAAAGAGGAGGAAGAACAGATAAAAGAACTTGCAAAAGATGAATACATTTATGATAAACTTGTTGAGAGCATAGCACCATCGATTTATGGTTATGAAAAGATGAAGGAGGCGTTGGTTCTGCAATTATTTGGCGGTGTAAGAAAAACAAGGAAAGACGGTGTTGTTTCAAGAGGGGATATCCATATTCTGCTTATTGGCGATCCTGGTGCAGGAAAAAGTGCTCTTTTGAAAAGAATGGTACTGGTTGCGCCAAAAGCAAGATATGTAAGCGGAAAGGGTGCGACGGGTGCAGGTTTATGTGTTGGTCCGGATAGTTTTGTGATTACAAATTCAGGATGCATTTATAGAATTGAAGAATTAGTTGAAGAAAAATTAAATGGAAATAAGAAAAGATTTGAGGAGGGGATCTGGCAGGCTAAGGATCCGAATGATGGTAGGAAGGTTTTAAGCTTGGATAAAGACTTGAAGCTGAATGAAAGAAAGATAAGTCAATTTTGGAAGCTTGAAGCTCCGCATGAGCTGGTACGTTTGATTACGCAAAGTGGAAAAGAATTGATTGTGACGCCAGAAACGAGATTGCTTACGCTGGAAAATGGTTTTGTTTGTTGGAAAAAAGCAAAGTCGTTTAAAGAAGGTGATTGTCTTGCAACTGCGCGAGAAATTGAAACAAGTGAAGTAATCAACGATGTTCTTGTTGTTGATTTGATTGAGAGCAATCCGCTTGTTTATGGTGTTGGCGATCATGTTAAGAAAGCGATAGATATTATTGCAAAAAAGTTTGGTTCTAAACGAGATGCTGCTAGAAAGCTTGGTTTGAGCGAAAATCAGCTCTATGTTTGGTTTGGAAAGTGCCCGCCCAAAGGAATACATTTGAAGAAACTTAAGAAATTAGTTGATGCGGCTGGGTTGGATTGGAAAGAAGTTGTTAAAGATATTGTTTATCTCTCATTGTATAGGGGCCGTAAAATAAAGATTCCATATGCTTTAAATAAAGAATTGTTGTATTTTGCCGGGCTTGTCGCTGGTGATGGCGATCTCTCAAAAGGCAAGTGTAGCATAGCTATCCGATTTTCGAATAGCTCAGAAGAATTACTAAACCGATTTTCAGCATTAGCTGAGAGATTGTTTGGTGTAAAGTGTAACAGAACCGAAAAGAGCATGCATAGGCCTGCTGCGGTTAGATTTTCATCGAAGATTGTTTTTGAGATACTCAATAAGCTGGGCATACCTGCATCGCCTAAATCAGGAAAGATTGATTTGAGTAACGTTCTTCTAGGACTTCCTAATGAGTTGGTTTCGGCATTCCTATCAGGGCTTTTTGATAGCGATGGGTATGTTGTTGACAGAAAAACAAGAGGAAGTTCTTATGTTGGATTTGTAACAACGAGTAAAATTTTAGCATATAAATTACAATTAGTTCTGTTGAGGTTCGGGATACACGCAAAGATAAGAAAAAGAAATGCGAATCCGAATATCAAAGTAAAATCTAAGTTGGATAAGTATGAAATTACAATAAAGGGAAAAGAAAATTTAGAACAATTTGAGAAGAGGATTGGATTTAAATCCAGTGAGAAGAAAGCAAAACTAAGGAAGATTATTAAAAAGATTGGAAGATCAAATACTAATGTAGATTTAATTCCCGGGGTGCAAAACAAAGTTATAGAAGCAAAAATCTGTGCTGGTATTTCTTCTAAACAATTATTTGGTTATAAGAGTTCTAGTTATAGTTTGAAGGAGAAGGAGAGACTTCAGCGAATTGCTAATAAATTGAACGATAGGCATCTTAAGAAATTAGCTTATTCAGATATTTTCTGGGAGAAGATAACAAAAGTTGAGATGATACGTAATAAAATAAAATATGTATATGATCTTACTGTTGATGATGCACATAATTTTCTAGTGAATGGTTTCATTGTTCATAATACTGCTTCTGTAACAAGAGATGAGTTCCTGAAAGGATGGAGCCTTGAAGCTGGTGCGATGGTTTTGGCGAACGGTGGTTTATGCGCTATTGACGAATTGGATAAGATGAGTCAAGAGGATAGGGCTGCTATGCATGAAGGACTGGAGAATCAAACAATAACTATAAGCAAAGCAAACATCCAAGCAACGCTTATTGCAAGAACGACTGTTCTCGCTGCTGCTAATCCAAAGTTTGGGAGATTTGATCCATATGATATAATTGCTAAGCAGATTGATTTGCCACCGACTTTGATTAATAGATTTGATTTGATATTCCCTGTTAAAGACCTGCCTGAAGAAAAGAAGGATGAATTGCTTGCCGGACATATTTTGAAGCTACATCAAAGGCCTGACTTAAAAGAAGGAGCAATTCCAACTAAACTTTTAAGGAAATATATTGCTTATGCTAGACAAAGGGTTAAGCCTGTTCTGACTGATGCTGCATTAGAAGAAATAAAGAGATATTATGTTGAGATGAGGAATAAAGCAGGAGAAGCTGAAGGGGGTATGAAAGCCATTCCTATTTCGCCAAGGCAATTAGAGGCATTAGTAAGGTTGGCTGAAGCAAGTGCAAAAGTCAGGCTTTCTGATAAAGTTGAAAGGAAGGATGCAAGGCGAGCCATTGATTTACTGCATTATTGCTTAACACAGGTCGGAATTGATCCGCATACTGGGAAGATAGATATTGATAAGATCGCGACAGGCGTTACTGCTTCTCAGAGGAGTAGAATCGTTTTGGTGAAGGAAATAATTGAAGAGCTTGAAAACAGGGTCGGGAAACAGATTCCTATTGAAGATGTTCTTAGGGAAGCACTTAGAAGAAAGATAAGTGAGAGTGATGTTGAAGAAGCTATTGAAAAGTTAAAGAGGGTGGGGGATATATTTGAGCCTAGAAGAGGATTTATTCAAAGAATTTAATGAAACAGGGCAGGAGTTATCCAGACTTCAATGAATGCTGCGAGGATTAAGACCAGTATGGCAATTATTAAGAGGTTTGCTGCATCTAGCATAGTTGTTGAAAATCTTTTTGTGTAGATGTTTTCTCTTATCATTGCTACAGATATTAGACCGCCTGCAAGACCTGCTATGAAATATGCTGCTATTTCAAAAAGGCCGTGGGTCAGGTATCTAAGCAGACCGATTGATATTATCTGAAAGTAAGTAGCTGCTGAGGAAACATGTGCTAGTGATGCAAGATAAGAAAGTTTTGTTCTGATGAAATTACCGATTGCTGTTGCAACGACTGAAGCATTCCATGCCAAGATGAAGATTGCTCCTGCGCCGTAAAGGAAAGAGAAGATTATACAGAATAAAAGGACTTTGAGGTTGTTAAGCAGGATTGTTTTGAATGCAATCATTTTCGCTGTAACATTTGCTGTAATCTTTGAGTTTATTGCTTGTATTGTTATTGTTTGGATATAGAAAGATCTTTGAACAACATTGATCGGCAAAAGACAGTAACAAAGAACATACGCTATAACAAAACCAAGGAATAGGCAAACAAATGCCGCCAACACAGAACCATGTTCTTTTATCAGTGCAAGACGTTCTATGTTTCTTGCTGAAATACGTTCTTCATATTTTATTGTAATATACATAAAGGGAATTGCTGCTGCGACTGTGAGAAAAACAATAAGTAAACTTGCATATTCTTTGAATATCCAGTTTCCGAGGAAAACGGCAATCAAGGCGTATAAGAAACCAAGAATCAAGGTTGCCCATGGTTTGTGTTTAACTTTGAATGGTGAAATTAATGATTCAAGGACCATAGATTGTTTGTTTTTGGTATTTATATAAAATTTTTGGACAATATTTTTAAATGAGAAATGAGGTTTCTAACGTATGGACTACAAAGCTCTGTTGGAAAAGGCAAGAAAGGAATTACCTGAGACTGTTAAGGTTAATGTAAAAAGGTTTGAGATTCCAAAAGTTAAAGGCCATATTGAAGGAAATAAAACAATCATTAGTAATTTTCATCAAATTGCTAGTTATCTTCATAGAAAGCCTGAACACCTGTTAAAGTTTTTGTTGAGGGAGCTTGCAACGCCTGGTGAGCTTACAAAGAATGGTGCTGTTCTTGGTAGAAAAATTGGAGCTGACAAAATTAATCAAAAAATAGAGGAATATGTTAAGGAATTTGTGGTCTGTCCTGAATGCAAAAGGCCGGACACAAAATTGGTTAAAGAAGACAGGTTTACTTTTATGCACTGTCTTGCGTGCGGTGCAAGACATCCAGTAAGGCAACTAAAATGATTTGTAAAAAGCATTTCTTAGTTGATGGTAGGATGATCTTAGTTGTTGTTGATGATGATTTGATAGGTAAAAGATTTGAAGAAGGAGATTTGCAGATTGACCTTTCAAAGGATTTCTACAAAGGTGAAAAAGCAACCGAGGATGAGGTTGTTGGTTTGTTCAGAAAAGCTTATATCATTCATCTTGTTGGTGAAAGGGCTGTTGGGCTTGGTATTAGGGAGGGGTATGTTGATAAGAGCAAGATTGTAAAGATTGCTGGGGTAAAGCATGCTGAGGTTTTGTGTTAAATATTGGGGTGTAAATTAGATTATTATAATCATGATTACGAAGCGCTAACCGAACCATTTCCTTAAACCGAGTTGGGTTTCTTTTGGTTTTCCGAAGACGTCCTCAACACGTCTTTTGAGCAATTCAAGAGATTGTTTTAGATAGGGTGAAAGATTGTATTTTTTTGCTAGAGAAAGACTCGGCTCGAGATATTTGACTATGCTTCCTTCTGCGATTGTGAATATAATTCTACCGTTACAAACAGGACATACACCTTTCAATGGCGGCCGTCTGAATTTTTCATTACATTGGACGCATCTGAATTGTTGCATGCTGAATTTTCTTAGGTTTCCTTTTATATCACGGATAAAATGTTTTTCAATAACGAGTTCTGCAACAGTATGCTCATCTACGGCTGAGATAAGTTCTGCTATTTCCATCTGACCTTTCAGTTTTTCTTCCATTGAAGGAATGGTTTTGTATGCTGAACATCTAACGCCGTTATTTATGTTGGTAACAGGATGTGTAAAACCGTAGCCGTAGTATTGGGTTTCTTTGCCAAGATGGTCTTTTACTGTTTCGACTTTCACTTCCCAAGGAAGCTTGTATTCCT
This sequence comes from uncultured Methanosarcinales archaeon, assembly GCA_964519225.1. Classification (GTDB taxonomy): domain Archaea; phylum Nanobdellota; class Nanobdellia; order Woesearchaeales; family B54-G15; genus B54-G15. The sequence continues at coordinate 24,336 of CAZFJK010000003.1, forward strand.
GCGCTGCGTAGTAAAGCTCGAGAGGATAGCGCCAACAACAATCCATATCAAAAACCATGTCATCGACTTCTGATGGGATGAGTGTTGAGGTTATAACTAGAGGCGCATCTTGGATGCCTCCTCTGTGGGCTGGAAGGTACTGTTTTGAAAAATTTAAGAGGGCATCAAGTAACAAGATTAGACAGCTTTCATCACCGTCGAGATCGCGGCGATGGGCTGCATGAAAAAGTGGGTGCGCTAAATAGCCTTGTGTTTTTGAAAAGCCGATTATTCTTCCAACGATGGCAGCAGATGTGTGGGGTGCTAAACCAAGAACGAGGTGGCCAATCAAGTCCGAGGGTGAATTTAAATTATAGAATGGTTCTAGGTTATATAGCTTAATAAGAAGGTCATCAATGAATTTTGAAACTCTGAAAAAAACTTTATCGGCACCTTCGTCAGGGGAAGTATCGCATGCTGGGAGAATGATATCTTGAGGAAATATTTCGAGTAGTTGGTCTTCATGTTCGAGAGGGTTTCCATTAATATCATAAAGGTAACCAAGTTCTTTTAGCTTTTCTATAGGTGTTCCTATTTCTTTTGGAGTAAAATGAGTTATACCCATTTGAGTCATGTCATACCTGATTGTTCCATCCTTATTGACTGTGACGTTATGGGTTGCCCTGAGTATTCCCTTGGCTGGGTGCTCTGGAATGTGTAATTTGTTTGACGTTCCCCTAACACCCTTAACTAATGCTGGTAGTGGCGTGTCGATCCTTTTTGTAATATAAGTTATCAAGTTCTTAATGTCGATTTGCTTTAGCATATAAGGGCTTGCTTTTCCGTGTTTGCATTGTTCGAACGGGATTAAGCCGCATTTCTGACAATAGTAGAGCCGTTTTGTTGGTTTATCGCAAATTTCACATTTTGTGAGAACTGTGATGTGATTGCATGCTTCGCATTTGTATATAGCAAACTCTGCTGTAACCTTCCCTTTTTCAATTGCTGATTGAAAAGATCTTAGCTTTCCACCTTCGTCTCCTATCGGGAATAGGACGTGCGGTGAGCCAGTAAGTTTCCTTAGCTTTGCTTTTTCTGGTCTGCCCATTCTTGCTCCGATAAATGTTCCTGCTTTGTCTCTGATTTTTATTTTTGAAAAAGAATTTATTGCTTCGATGGTGTTTTCTGGCAATGTGTTAGCATCTATGTTTTCCAGATTTATGTTTTCAAATAAAGTTGATAGGATTTTTGCTTCTGCGTTTTCAAATACAATAAATTGTTTTGCTGGGGCTTTGTGAGGAATGCATAGTTTTTCAGCTATTTCTTTTAATTTTTCTGAAAAAGGAATTATGAGTTTTTCATCAGACTTCGTTGCTTGTTTTAATGCTTTGATAAATTCGATAAGTTCGCTTTTTGTTATTGCCTTCCAAAAATATGTGTATTTTGGGTGCAGGGGCACTGTTAAGCGTAAAGATAATGTGGTGGCTTCGTCGACTGTTGGTTGTTTGTAAAAAGGGTTTGACAGGATTTCTTTAAGTCTCGGCTCGGTTATGCCGGTTAGTTCTGATGTTTTAAACAAGTCTAAAGATCCGAATTGCTCAACGATCGCTTTTTCAAGTTCTTGTACCCACCATTCCTGACAATAGCCTGCCGGTACTAATGGATGGGACCTGTTTAGGAAATCACCGTAGGTTATGAGAAGATCACCAAGGAAGAGAATGGAATCTATTTCTCTTCTCAATGTTTTGTCTGGTATTTTTTCGAGTTGAAGAACTGTTCCATCTTTCAGCCTGACGATAGGCCCTTCGATAGTGTCGCATACAGCAACTACAGCTCCTTTACCTGGTCTTTCAAGTTTAAGTTGTGTTCCTATTGCGATGTAGTTTTTAAGGACAAACATTGTTGCTGGGTGTATTGCTGCGCTGCTATAGCCGCTGTTTCTTGCTCTTCCATAGCGTAGTCTGAAACCTCCGAAACGCATAGGCATGGTTAGAATTGGTCTCCCTGCAACAATATCTTTCATGAACGTAAAATCAGGAGTTATCTTTGCTTTTTCTTTCTTTTCTTCTTTCTTTTCCTCTTTTAGCTTTGCTTTTGCTTTTTTCTGTATTTCTATAAACTCCTTGAGGAAGGACCAATGAAGTAAGTCAAAGTCCTTTCCCCATTTGCTGAGTTGCTTCCATAGTTTTGGTGCTTTCTGGCAGAGGCATTCTGCTATAACAAGACAGACTCCGTTTCTTAGTTTGTTTGTTTCGATGCGCTTGATATCTTTATATTGTGAAACTTCTATTTTTTCTGATGGATCACCATCTATTTGTACTGGAAGGTGTCTAACAAGAAAGATGATTTCTTCTTCGCTTGGTAGGTATTGTAGGTTTGTTATACGGGTATGGAAATCATAAACTTCTGTAACAATTCTTTGGATTTCATCTTCTGTAGGGTCATAAGTTGGAATACCGAGTTTTTTTCTTACGTAATCTGCTATTAAAACGCAGACGGAGGCTCCTGTTCCACCAGCGCTTCTTATTGGGCCTGAGAAAAAGAGTGCCCAGTATTCTTTTCCGTCTGCTCTTTTCCTTACTTTTATACCTGTAAAACCTTCAAGAGGTGAAGCGACAGTGCCGAGGGTGTGATAAGCAAAGCCCGTTCTTATACCTGCTTCTGCTGCCTCGAGTTGCGAATTGAACTTGCAGAATTTTTCTTTGGCTATTTCTTCTGCTATCTTGAGGGAAACTCGCCAATCAAGAATCCCGTATTCTTTTTCGAGTTCTTTTATTCTGTTTATGATATTATTAACAACATTTTTTTGTGTTAGCTGTGATGCTACGGCTGAAACAAGCCTAATTACCCTTTCAGCCATGTTTTTTGCGAGAGGAATATCTACTCTTCTTTCTGGGTCGTAGCCTTTTTCTCGTGCTTTTTGAGCAACGGCGTATGCCCTTTTGGTTTTTTCTTGTATTTCCTCGAAATACTTTTTTAGGTTTGGTTTCATTTTCACATAAATTTTAGAATTTTAATCTCTCTTGTTTTTAGGTTTACGATTGGAACTCTAGCTGGTTCTGGACGATGACCGAGCTTTTTTTGAAAGGATGTTGCTGATTGCCAACAGCTTCCAGAAATAAGTGTTATGCCTTTGTAATTTGTTGCGCACGCTTTATGGATGTGCCCTGTAACAAAGATATCTGGAATGTGTGTGATAACAAGAGGGTCAAATTTTTTTTCAGGAATGTAGAGAGTTGATGTGTGTGTTGGTGCAAGGTGGCGCCTTCTTAGAAAGAATTTCATAAGTAGGTCTGGTCTATCGTAGCCGCCCATTGTCCTTAGAAATTCAACATTATCAACATAAAAATCAAATGAATAACCATGGTAGATAAGGATAGTAAATCCAGGAAAGGTTTTTGTCTGTTCGATTTTAACATACGCTGGATTGCTAACAAGAATCGCGTTCTTTAATTTGTGAATTGGTTCTGCGTAATCTTTCGGCAGGGGAGGTTGTGGTTCTGCTATTCGTGATGCGTCGTGGTTTCCAGGAGCGATGATTAGTTTTATTTGATGGGGTATTTCTTTAAGTAAGGAAGCGCACTTCTCGTATTGTTCATATATGTCTTTTATTATAAGTTCTTTATCTTGGTTTGGGTAAATACCAACGCCGTCGACAAGGTCGCCGGCGATTATAATATATTTTACTTTTTTAGCTATTGAAACTTGTGTTTCGTCGCCAAGATCTCCTTTGATCCATTGGAGGAAGCGTTCAAAAGCTTTGGGCAGGAAATCAACTGAGCCAACGTGAAGATCCGAAAGGAAGATTGCATAACCATCGTATGGAGATTTTTTTAATTCTTGATGTGGAACTTCTGGCCAACAAATATTGTTTGCAAAGATAATGTTATTTCCATTAACGCCTGATACGCCTATAACCTCATCCTCGACGATAGTCTTGGCTTCGTTGTGGAGATCTGGTTTATTTGCGCTTACAAGAACTGATATTGTTCCAGTAGGGTCTTCTATCCTTAGCAAGAGATTCTTGTTTTTTGTGACTTGTTTTTCAGTCACAAGACCGATTATGCTAAGTTCTTCTCTTTCTCTTTTTGATTTCACCCTTGAGATTGATAGAAGGTTTTGTAGTTCTGGTCTTGCTTGAAGAAATTTCTTTATTGTTTGGTATCTGGCTGTGAATAAAGCAATGAAATCTGAAACGCTTCTTTCATGGCTTTTTTCTTGATAGGAGAACATAACTTCAACATCATTTAGTTCTTCTTTTTCTTCAGATAGTTTTGGTGGTTCTTTTATTGTTGATAGAAATTTATTGTATAGGTTTGTTTTTCCATGTTCATAAAGAGATTTAATTCTTTCGAACTCTTTCCAGTTTATTTCACTGTTTTTATTCTCGATAATTTCGGGCGTTAAAACAGCTATGTCCTTCTCTGCATCGATTTTATCAGGCATTCTTTCTAGCATCTCTGGGCTGATGAGAATTCCTTTTTCAATGAAAGAAGTAATTTTCTTTTTCAGTTCTGTTTGGTTCATTTTAGATTTAGGGCCTCTTCTAGGATTGCTTTTATTTTTGGTTGTGTTGTTGGTGAAATGGCGGATGCTATTTCCCGCGTTCTTCCATAACGGCCTTTTGAGATTACTTTTGCACTAATTATACCTAACATATCGAGTTCTGATATTATATCTGAGATTCTTCTCTGTGTTAAAGGTCTTAAACTTGTTTTTAGACAAATTTGCTTGTATAACTCGTACACTTCTCCTGTGAAAATTGGCCTTGAATTCGTTTGATTAAAAATATTTAGTATTGCAAGAAGGGTAGCTTGGTGTTGTTTTGGTTGTGTTTTGACAATATCAAGGATGCGGTCTTTTTCTATTTTTTCCTCTGCTTGGTCGATGTGTTCTATTTTGATTTTAGTGTCATTTTGTCTTTCTGCAATTTCCCCTGCAACACGAAGCAATTCAAGAGCGCGTCTTGCATCGCCATGCTCACGTGCTGCGTAAGCTGCGCATTTTTCAATAACACCCTCTTCTAGAACGTTTGGTTTAAAGGCTTTTTCTGCCCTCTGCAAAAGTATGCTTTGGAGTTGTATTGCATTATATGGTGGGAATACTATTTCTTCTTCAGAAAGGCTTGATTTTACTCTTGGATCAATATGGTCTATGAAAATAAGATCGTTTGAGATACCGATGATTGAGATTTGACTGTTTTTTAATTCGGCGTTAATTCTTGTAAGATTATATAAAACTTCATCGCCTGATTTTTTTACAAGTTGGTCTATTTCATCAAGGATTAGTAGGACGAGTTGCTTTTTTTCATCGATTAATTCGAACAATGTTTTGTAAACTTCATCTGTGGGTAAACCTGTTGCTGGAATCTCGTGACCGAATTCCCTGATTATTCGAGCTGCAAGTCTGTATTCTGTATCTGCAATTTTTTTAAGTTTACAGTTAAGATATATTATCTTTAGTGGTATGTTTCTTTCTTTTGCTATTTTTTCTATGTTTTTAGCGACAAATTTTATAGTCACTGTTTTTCCTGTCCCTGTTTTTCCGTAGATGAAAAGATTAGATGGTTTTTCGAGTTTTAATGCCGGCGCAAGGATATTTGCTATTATTTTAATCTGTTCTTCTCTGTGAGGTATTGTTTCTGGTGTGAAATTGCTTTGGAGGACTGATTTGTCTTTGAAAAGAGGTTCTTTTTCTAAATATGCTGTGAAAAAGTCTACTAAGTTGTTTTCTTCCATTTTTGAACCACCACACCCTTTTTTCCTATGGAAATTCTAAAAGAAGTTAAGGTTATAAGTTTTTTCGAGATAGGATATATATGTTATAAAGTTGATAATGAAATATTTCAAGTGGAAAATTTGTTTTTGATGATTTTTGTTTTATTATATTTTTTTCTATATTGAAAATTAATAGGAAACGATAAAAAAAGAAAATAAAAAGTTAATTCCACAAGAAATTATAGGGTAACAGAGTAGTCTAAAGCTGGTGTGGATTTATTTTTATTACTATGTTATGACAAAAACGAAAAATTTAAATATTGGTTTCTTCTTTTTGAAAAGAAAAAGAGGTTTTCTGTTAGATAAATTAAATTTAAGGTGGTATTTATGATTGTATCAAAGGAATTTATAAACAAGTTAAGAGAATTTGGTTTAAATAGCTACGAGGCCAAACTTTGGACTGCTTTGCTTAGTAGGGGTATAAGTACTGCTGGTGAGTTAAGTGAAATAGCAGGGGTTCCAAGAAGTAGAACTTATGATGTTCTTGAAAGTTTAGAAAAGAAAGGATTTATTCTTATGAAGATTGGTAAACCAATTAAATTTATTGCACTACCACCTTATGAAGTTATAGAAAGAGTAAAAAAGAGATTGATAGAAGATGCAGAAAGGAGGGTTGCTCAGCTTGAGTCGGATAAATTGGGTGACGTTTTAAAAGAATTGAATAGATTACACGATCAAACTATCTCTACAATAGATCCAGTTGAACTTACTGGGTGCGTTAAAGGGAGAAAAAATTTCTATAATCATATTGAAAACAGGTTAAAGAATGCTGAAAGAGAGGTTATCATTTTAACAACTGAACAAGGATTAGTAAGGAAAACACAATTTTTAAAGAAGGTATTAAAAAAGTTAAAGAAGAAAAACGTTGATGTGAAAATATTTGTACCATTCACAAAAAAGATAAAAGATCTAATAAAAGAATTATCAGACTTTGCTAAATTTTCAAATACGAATATCAATAACAGATTAATTATTATTGACGGTAAGGAAGTTATTTTTGGATTGGTTGGGGATGATGCGCATCCAAGTTATGACGTAGGGGTTTGGATCACAAGTGAATTTTTTGCGAACGGTTTAAAACAGTTGATTACAAGCAGAGTAAACAAGATTTAAAAACGAAAAATCTTATATATAAATACTCTTTTCTTTTATTTAAAAGAGGTGATAAAATGGCTTTGGATATTATGCAATTTACCCTGCTTGTTATTCTAGGTACTTTAGCTGCGATAGTATACTCTTTAAGAATTCTTGTACTAATGGAAAGAAGGGTTGCTAGGATGGAAAGACATGTTGAGAAAATGGTTAATAAAATCCTAGCTGAAGAGATAAAACTTGAGAGAAAGATTAGGATTAGACGTAAAAGATAAGATGTCTTTTGAGAGAATAGTAAATGACATTAAAACGATTAAAATTCAGGGTGCAGAGGCTGTGGCAAAAGCTGCAGCAAAAGCAATTCTATTATTGGCTCAAAGAAATAAAGGTATGAGAAAAGATAAATTATTAAAGGTTCTATCAAAAGGGAAAGATATTCTATTGGAAACAAGGCCAACAGAACCTTGCATGAGAAATGTACTAAATTTTCTTTTGAATGACTTGGTTTTTGAGCACAATGTTTTTGACGCTCTTTTAGATAGGTTTGATTATATTAAGCAACACTTTAACGAGGTAAAAGAAAAGATTGCTCTTTTTGGGAGTGGGAAGATCAAGAATGGAATGGTTGTTTTTACTCACTGTCATAGTTCGAGTGTTGTTTCTGTTTTATTGAAAGCAAGGGAACAGGGAAAGGAATTTGAGGTTTTTAATACAGAGACAAGACCTCTTTTTCAGGGAAGAATAACAGCAAAAGAATTAGCAAAGGCAGGTATTAAGGTTACAATGTTCATAGATGCTGCAGCAAGAATTGCATTGAAAAAAGCTGATTTAATGTTGATTGGAGCTGATGCAATCACGGTTGAAGGAAAAGTGATTAATAAAATAGGGAGTGAGTTATTTGCGATAATAGCAGATAGATATGATATTCCTGTTTATAGCTGTACTGATAGTTGGAAATTTGACGGAGGAAGTATTTATGGTGTTCCGATTGAGATGGAGAAGAGGAGTGCAATAGAGGTTTGGCCTAATAAGCCTAGGAATGTGCTGATTGAAAATCCTGCTTTTGAAAAGGTTGATTGGAAATTGATAACTGGTATTGTGTCGGAACTTGGCATTCATAGGCCAGAGGTTCTAGTTGAAGAAGTAAAGAGGGTTTATCCTTGGATTGTGAAAAGGTAATCCTTACCTCTTTCTTTTCTTCTTAATTTGTGCGCTTTTCCTTTTTACCCTTTTTTCTTTTTTCTTTTTTGTTTTTTTAACTTTCTTTGGCTTCCTTTTCTTTATTCTTCTGAGTTTTATTCTTTCTTTCTTTTCTTCTTGTTTGATTTCTCCCTCCAACTTTTTTATTTCAGCTTCTAGTTTTTTGATCTTCTCTGTGTTGTCTTCTTGCTGAACAATGGATCCGCATTCAGGACACTTAAACTCAAAACTCATTGCATGATCAAAATCTAGCCTCACGCATTTGTTTGGACAAACAAAGAATTGGGATGATTTTTCTTGAGCGAGTTTTTCTTTTAACTCCTCAAGGCGTTTTCTTTTGAGAATCTTTGCAAGATATTTTACTCTTTTAAGATCAAAAGTCCAGTAATAAATATACCATCCCTTCTTCTTATCTTTTTTTCTGACAAAAGAAACAAGGTTTACATTGTATAATCTGTATAACATATTTCTTGCTTGGTTTATTTCGATCTTTAAAGCTTCAGCAAGCTTGAATTCGCTTACGTTTTTTTTATTCTTAAGAAGTTTGACAAGAGGGATAACATCAGCGCCGGCTGTTTCAGCAACGACTTTCTCAATGATTTTATTACTGAGGGACATTTTTTAGATTTTGGATTTTAACTTATTTATAACTTTTTTGTTATGAGCTTGTTTAATGGAGTTAGCTTTGTTGTTGAAAACCCTTTTGGTGTTTTTCTTAAATCTTTAATTCTCGTGTAGAACCAGCCCTCTCTCTTTTTCTTTACGGCTATAATTGGCGTTGCTTTGAAAAGTTGCGCAAATGTTACGAGATCAGAGACCTCTTTTTCTTTTAGATATTTTGTTTTTTCTTTGATTGACTTTACCTCGATAGCGTATATTTTTGAATTTACTGAAACAATGATGTCAGGACTTGGATAGGTTGAACTTCCGCTGCCAGCAACTCTTATTGCTGGGTGTTTGTGTTGCCAGAATAAGTGGATAAGTTCTCTTTCAACGTTTGTCCCTTTTGTTTTGCTTGACATTTTTTACAGCGTTATTTTCATAAAATCTTTTGCAGCAATTGTATTTGGAAATATTTTTGATGCATCGTTTTCAAGAACAGAAATGTCTTTGTAGCGCGTTGAGAAATGTGTTAGGATAAGCTGTTTTACGTTTGCCTTTGAGGCAAGTTGTGCTGCGTCAGCTGATGTCATATGCTTGTATTCCAACGCTTTTTCTTTCATATTAGATGCGTATGTGCTGTCGCAGATTAAAACGTTAGCATTTTTAGATAAGAGCAATGCATTTTTGCATGGAACTGTGTCAGCGACATAGACTATCTTTCTTCCTTTAGTTAAATAAGTTGTTTCTTTAGGGCTGATACGCTTTCCTCGCCATGTTATTGATTTACCAGCTTGAAGTTTTCCAAGCAAAGGCCCTTCTGGAATACCGAGTTTTTTAACAACGTCGATCTTGATTTTTCTTTTTGGTTTTTCAATAAATGCATAACCATTGGTCGGGCAAAGGTGATCTAATGGAAGCGTTTCAATATGGTAAAGAGATGTTTCAAGTATTTTTCCTTTTGATGCCTCATGGCATTCTATTTTTATAGCTTCGATGTTTGTGATACATGCGTGAAGGAGGTTATTTAGATATTTCTTTGTTCCTTTCGGGCCGAAGATGTGCAGAGTTTTGTTATAGTTACTCATGGCAAGCGTTTGAATTAAGCCAAGCAATCCAATAACATGGTCGCCATGCCAATGGGAGATGAAGATTTTGTTTATTTTTGTTGGTTTAAGTTTTGCTATTTGGAGCTGTCTTTGTGTTCCTTCGCCGCAATCGAAAAGAATTATCTCATCATGGTAACGTAAAGCTATACAGCTATGGTTTCTTTCTTTTGTTGGTATTGCACAGCTTGTGCCAAGGAAAATGATTTGCATATTGTTTTAAGGACTTTATTAAGTATTTTAAGGTTTTGTTTGAAGAAGCTCGGAGAGAGCCTTCTGACGAAAAACTTAAATAAGTAGGGGGAATGTAGGAGTGTAATGAAAAAAGAGGTTTTGATTTTGGTATTTCTAGTTCTATTGTTAGTTTGTGGTGGATGCAAAAAGGCAAAAGAACCTGTTGCTGTTACTGGTATAACGCCTGCTGGTGCTGTAACGGGCACAAAAGGGATAACAATGAAGTTCGCAAAAAATCTTCCACCAAACAGGATTTATGACACGCAGCCTTTAGATATTGTTGTTGAATTGAACAATAAAGGTGCATATGATATTGCAGGACCGGCAGACTGTATGCTTCACCTTTCTGGCTATGATGAAACAATTCTGCCCGGGATTGATAAAGATCAGGACTGCGGCTTTCTTGAAGGTGTAAGCATGTATAATCCAGACGGCGGGAGTACAACAAAAGAGTTTAGAACTGATACAATATACCTGCCTGAAGGAGTAGATGTTTATGAACCGACTTTTATGTTAACAATTTGTTATAGATACAGAACTGTTGCCAATCCGATTGTTTGTATTGATCCGAATTATTATCAAATTACACCGCAGCAGAGGGCATGCGCTGTAAAAGATGTAACACTCCCTCGAGGACAAGGAGCGCCTGTTTCAGTAGATAGAGTTGATGTTGATATGATGCAAGGCAAGGTTAGATTTAAGATTTATGTTTCGAATAAAGGGGGAGTTGAGATTAAACCTGAAAAGAGGGGGATTTTTAGAAAGAAAAAGATCGCTCCTAGAAGGCTTGGTGTTGTTTTGAGTCCTGATGTTGCTGTTGCGAGGTGTCCTATGGATTTGGAATATGGGGATTATAATATTGTCAGGTATAATGTTGAGATGACTGGAAGCTATCCTATCGAATGCAAGCCACAAATCGATGGCGAATATAAACTAAGATTGATAGATAACAAGGGAGTTATTTATTGTGTTTTTCCTGTGTCTGGAAACGAAGCTTACCAGACGCCATTGAAAATAACTTTGGATTATGTTTATATGGATGCGGTTTCAAAAAAAGTTGAAATATTAAGAACTCCATAGGAGGTGAAAAATGAACAAGATGAAAAAGATCGCTTTGGTTATCTTAGCTCTGGTTGTTTTGTTTATTTTAGGATGTAAAGAAGAGGTCGTAGAAGAAAAACCAGTTGTGAGTTTTATTGGCGGAAATAAAGGTGTTGAGTTGAGCTTTTTGCCAGGGGCACCGCCTGATGTTGTTTTTGATAGGAATTTTCCATTCAGCGTTGGCATTCAAGCTGAGAACGTTGGTGAGTGGGATATAACGAATCCTAAGGATTTGACAGTAAGGCTGATCGGGATTAATCCAGCGGATTTTGGAACAAGCTTAGAAGCGTTAGAGAAAGATAGTCCAACAGCTTTAATGGGAAAACATCTTGATCCCGCTGGGAATGTGATTAGGGGGACTTTGGTTAATATTGAATTTCCTGATCTGCAATATCAGACAGAGATCACCGGTTCTGTTGAATATGTGCTTAGGGCAGAGGCATGCTATGAATATGGAACAAGGGCTGTTTCGAGAATTTGCATTTTAGACGACTTGTTGGGTGTTACAAGAAAGCCAGGAGAAAAGCCGATATGCGAGCCTAATGAAGCTAAAGCGGTTGAGAACAGTGGAGCGCCTGTTCATGTTCTAAGCGTTAGGGAAAGTGTTGCAGGACCAGATAAGGTTAGCTTAACGATTGAGATTGGACATGTTGGTAGCGGCAGTGTGCATCAAAGGTTTAGTGAATGTGGTAGTGAGATTGCACAAAGAGACAGGGTTTATGTAAAGATTGATACTGGCTTGCCTGGATTGAGCTGTAGTGGACTTGCTGCAGGAAATGAGGGCTATATTACATTGTATGGTGGAAAGAGAGAAATAGTTTGTATGCAGCCATTGCCAACACCGAGAGGAGATTTTGAGAAACCAATTTCGATCGAACTAACATACGGCTATAAGGATTATATAGATAAGAAATTGATTGTGAAGCACGCTGGCAGTAGTTAGTTAGTGTTTTCCAGCTAAAACGAATTGAGCAAGCAATGCTTCGAGCTGAAGGAATTCATCACTTCCTTCAGTAAGTCTGAATTCGATTTCAGCACAGAGTTCAATTAGTTTTATTTTCTTTTCATCTTTTATTGGAAGTTGCCAAATCGTTTGATGGATCTGTTTTATCATATCTTGTCCTGAAAGACCATGTTTCAGCATTGTATCTAGGAGAAGTTTTCTTGCTGTTATGAAGTCTCCTTTGATAGCTTTTTCAAGAATTGTCTTTATTTCTGTTGGTGTTGCGTATGAAATTATTTGATAGACATCATTTACTGTAATTTGTTTTGATAGAACTGAACAGCTTTGAAGTATGTTTGTAAGCTTTCTACAATCGCCTCCTGAAACATTGATAAGCTCCTTTTTAGCTTGTTCATCTATTTCTAGACCTTCTTTTTGTGCGATGGTGTTGATTATTTCGTAGAGCGCCTCTTCTGGTAATGGCTTGAACCTGAATATTGCACATCTGCTTTGAATGGGATCAATGATCTTGCTTGAAAAATTGCAGCTGAGGATAAAACGGCATGTCTTTGTGAACAATTCCATTGTTCTTCGCAATGCTTGCTGTGCATCTCTTGTTAAGGCGTCACTTTCATCAAGATAGATTATCTTAAATGGTATCCCGCCAAGAGCTTTTGTTCTTGCAAAGTCTTTTACCTTATTTCTTATTATGTCTATCCCTCTTTCATCGCTATTGTGTAATAGGATAGGTGTCGAACCCCCCCAAAACATTTCAATTCCTGGCACAGAAACATCATAGACGTACCCTTCATATTTTATTTTCTTAACACTGGTAACCATTACAACATACAGGTCGGAATGGACTAATTTTTTCAGATTTTTAACTAACCTGTTTTTATCTGATAAGTTTTTGAGAAGTTTTCTTGCTATGTTTTTCGTTATTCGTTTGGATTTTTTTGAATAAAGTGAGTGTCTGAGAAGATATGTTTCTTCCAGTCCAAATTTCTCATTTAATTTGTGGAATGGTTTTGCTGGAAGAAGTTCTGACTTTATGTAAGTAAAATCTTCATTAGGTTGTATTATCCTTACCTCACGTCCAAATACAGAAGTTTCAAATCCAGCCAATCGTCCTAGCCATGCGGTGTCGATTAAACAATTTTTTGATGTTGAAATTATTCTTGCGACCTTACCCCATACGCCGGTTCCGTCCCCATCAAAATAACCTCTTATGAATGCTTGTTTGATGTTATCAGCTGCCGAAAAAACGAATTCAGGTATTTTTTTATGTTTTGCAGTTTTGGAGTTACTGTCATAGAAAGCGTTTCTGAAAAATTTTGTTAGTTGTGTATTGCAGACTCTGAAATGATTTGCTGTTTCTTTGTTTCTATCAAATCCTGATTTCGCTTTATTAATTCTGAAATTTAATCCTAGTAATGAGAACATATCTGCAAGTTTTTTTAGATACTTCCTTTCTTTTTGCCCAACTGTGAAAATTATTTGACCTCTTGTATTCTCGTTAATTGCCGTACACCCTTCAGCTAGATAGAACCCTAACATCCACGCGAAATTTTGTGTTAAATTAATTTTGTCAAATATTTTTTTGAGCTTTGGATTCTCTTTGATTGATGAATATTTAGTGTATTTTCTAAGATCTATTTTATTAACATTTCCTTTTAGGTGTGTCTTAAAACTTATGAGCAGGTCTCCTTTCTTTATTTCAGACGCTTTTTTAGGAACGAACCGTCCATAATCGTCAATTACTATTAAGGAATGGTCCGGACTTGTTTTTACTGATCCCCCCTCATAATTTATTTGTATTATTTCTCGTTTTTTATGTCTGAATATATAGCTTACTGGTTGAAAAGCAATATTAAGATCTTTGTTTATTGATAAGATCTCCAAGTCATTAACGAACACCCTATTCATGTGATGGGATTTAAAATAAATTTTGTCAAGTTCTGCGAAATTAGTCCTCTTTATTACTCCATTTTTTTTAATCATTATTGGTGTATCAGGAGTAACGCTCGCGTTCAATTCTAGCAGATATCTTCGCCAAGAATTGCCGAATAGTTTTCTTGCTATAACTAAAGCCAGAGTGGTTTTTCCAACACCTGCTGGACCTGCAAATAGCATGTGAGGGAGATTCTTTTTTTCAACGAATGCCTTTATCCTTGGAATGATATGTTCTTGACCCACAATCTGCGAGAAGTCAGTTGGTCTGTATTTTTCTGTCCAGATCATACTACCTTCTGACATTTTTTCTTATTCTTTACGACTGTTGAGAATGTTTTAAATAATGTCTTCTTCAGATACGACTAAAAAATCACCAGCGGCTATGACTGCTGAAAACGGAATCAGCGGGTTTCCATTTTTATCTTTTTCTAGTTCTAGTTTTTCAATGTAAGGTGTTGGATTTTTAAGCACAAGGTGGATTAATTCGCCGCTCCTCGTTTCAAATATGATGTCACCAACTTCACCATAGCGCTTTCCTGTTTTGCTAACAACAGTTTTACCAAGCAATTCTTTTGAGAGCTTTTTTTCTTCAGGCATTGTAAATCACACGAATAAGTGATTGGGAATATATTTAAAGTTTTCTTTGCTTTGGTGCTTTAGCTGTTAGATTGCTTCACAATATTCTCTAAATGAGCAATATAAACACTTTTTTGAATTTATTTTTGGTGGCGGATTTTTAGAGGATAGTAGGTCTTTTATTCTTGATATGAGGGATTTTATTTCATACGGCATAAAAGGGTTTAGGTGTAGTTTTATCTCTTGATTTCCTGAGTAGATTATTTTTGCATAACTGACTGGTTTTTCGAAGTTTTCCCTTACAAGTAAAGCATATGCAGTTAGCTGTATTCTGTCTTGAGGCCAGATATTGTTTTTTGGCGCAAGTCCTGTTTTTAGCTCAATAGGAATGATTTTGTTTTTGTGTTCTTCTATTAAATCTACTTTTCCTTTTAGAGAAAAGGACTTTGAGCTAAGGCTGACTTCAGCCATGAAGCGAGGATATAATGCATCTATTAGAGCTTTGCCGAATAAGTTTTTTCGCATTAAGTTAGTCACGATCAAGATTCTGTTTTGAATGAATTTTTCATACGTAAGAAAGAACTGTCTTTTAATTAAGTTGGTATCTATTTGAAAATGTTTTATCTCTTTTTCTGATGCTGAGATTGTTTTTTCGATGGCGTGCTTGAGATTCTTTTTAAGAACGTCTTTTATTTTATTCATGTCTGGGCTTTTTAGCTTTTTTAATACTTTGAACTCATTTTTAAACATAAACTCTTGGGCCTGATGTTTTATCCTGCCTGCGATCATCTGCTGAGTGGGTTTTGGTTTAAAGCCAAGGACTCTTTTTAGATATAACTTTCTTTTACAATAGATAAAGCACGCTAGATCTGTTACGTTGATCATATAGTTTTTATCTTTACTTTTTTATATAAAAGAATTAGGGATTGCTGTCCTGTGTTTTGTGGAAAATTTATTAAATTAGTTACGGTCTGTTTTTTAAATGTTAAATGAAATTTGGTCTGCACTTAAAGGAATCTTTTTGAGTATAGCGAATGAACCGAGCATTCTCTGGTATATTGCTCCTATCGGTGTTTTATGGTTCATTCTTGAGATTTATTTTGGAATTTATGAAAAAGAAAAACTCGGATGGAATACTGCTTTGGGAAACGGCATTACATTGATGTGGATTTGCGTAGAGGGTCTTAGATATTTGTTCTTGCATAAGCCAGAGCCTTTTTTTACGAGATTTTTTATCTTATGCGCTATACTGGGCTATGCGATTTTGATTATTTTCCTTTCCTTTTCACACAAACTTTCGAGTAAGCTTACTTATTTGCTCGCATCACCGACGCCGATATTCTACCTTTGCTTTATAACAACTTTATGGAGTCACGGTTTGGTTGCAATAAATAAATGGACTGTTTTGGCGATGATAGCTTTGTTTTTGATTTTGATTTTATTTTCTCTTTTGTTGAAAGCAATTCTACCAGGAAAGAAAGCGATAACAGAATTGCCTGAGATAAGTGAGGAGTTTAAGCCGGAGGAAAAGTTATGAACCGCTATTCTGTCATTTTATTGATTGCCTGGTTTAAATTTACATAACAAATAGTTTAATCTACCTACAAAGTAATTCTATATATCTCATCAGAATATATAGCTCGGAGAGTGTCTATCCGGTCTCCCTGCTTTTCTAGCTCAAGTAAACACTGTGGAGATCCATGAAGATACCAAAAGGGATCTAGGCGGCAGCCAAGCCATTGGGTTGGGCTCGTAAGAATTTCATACCTTATTTCATATACATCAGCTAACTCCAAAAATTTTAGTGTCAGAAGAAATTCATTACGCTCCCTTTCACTAAGCTTTCCAGAATCAAATTTTTTTGAAATTTCTATTAAGTCATGTACTGTGTATTCCCTGCTGGGAGTTTTTACACAAAACTTCCAATCTTCGTTTAAACTATAATCGTATCCCAACATTTTAAATTTCCTAAATTCGAGTTCCTCTATTATCGTTCCTAGTTCTCGAGTCACTAAGTTTATCTAGCCTTTCTTGTAGTCTGATTATACATCGGATTCTATCAACCCTTTCCTTTTCTAGCTTTTCAATTTCTTCCTTATTCAGAAAATTAAAGTATAATTGTTTCATACAGGTTTTATAATTAAACCAGTATTAATCTTTTTCCATTAAGTTTATGTGACCTCTTTGACAAAAATTTATAAACTTTTATTCTGTCCTTTTGAGGATGGATGTTGATGCGAGACTGGAGCTTGTAAGGCGGAATGTTGTTGAAGTATTGACAGATGAAGAACTTCAAGAACTGCTGTTGAAAAAGCGAAAGCTTGTTGCTTATCATGGAACTGCACCGACAGGGCCGTATCATATTGGTTATTTGATACCAATAGCGAAGCTGTTTGATTTTATGATGGCTGGCATAAAATGCAAGGTTTTAATAGCTGATATTCATGCAGCGCTTGATGACTTGAAAACTCCTTGGGAAAAAATAGCTGAGAGGAGTGAATATTATAAAAAATGCATAGAACTTGCGTTTCCATGGGAAGAAAAGCCTGTTTTTGTTTTTGGAAGTAGCTTTCAGCTTAAAAGCAGCTATGTTCTTGATGTTCTGAAGATTTCTACGCTTGCTACTGTAAAAAGGGCAATGAGGGCTGCAAGCGAGGTTACAAGGATGAAAAATCCTAAGGTAAGTGAATTGATTTATCCAATAATGCAAGCAATGGATGAGGTTGGCTTAGAAGCAGATATTCAGCTTGGTGGTATTGATCAGAGACATATATTTGCTTTTGCAAGAGAGTTTTTGCCGAAAATAGGTCATAAAGCAAGGGTTGAGGTGATGACGCCTTTGATTACATCATTGAAAGGTCCTGGAACAAAGATGAGTGCATCATTGCCTGGAACACATATAAAGATTTATGATAGTGAAGAACAGATTAGGAAAAAGCTAAGGGAAGCTTTTTGTCCCGAGGGCATAGTAGAGGACAATCCTGTTTTGGAAATATGCAAGCATATTGTTTTTACCTTTAGGAAAAAGTTAAAGGTTAAAAGGCCTGAGAAATTCGGCGGGGATGTTGAATTTAAAAGCTATGAAGAGCTTGAAAGAGCTTTTTCACTGAAGCAGCTTCATCCGTTTGATTTGAAAATGGCTGTAGCTGATGAATTAATAAAACTTTTTTCAAAAGCAAGAAAATACTTTGAGAAACGGCGTGATTGGCTTAAAGAACTTGGAGATGAATTTTTACCATGAAACTGAAAGAATTTCAAACAATCGTTTCGGAAAAAGCAGATGCTGCTATTCTTTTAAATCCAGATAGCAATGTTAGTTATTTTTGTGAAAACGAGATTTATGGTTTTGGTTGCTTGGTTGTTCCTGCAAAGAAAAATCCTTTTTTGATAACGAGTTTGCTTGATTATGAACAAGCAAAAGAAAAGGTTAAGCTTGAGGTAATAAGCTTTAGGGAGAAAAAGAGATTTTTGAATTTTTTAACTGATCTGTTCAGGAAGAGGGGTATAAAATACAGAAGGATCGCTGTGAATAAAAAGGCATTGAGCTGTGCTATGTTTGAGAATTTGAAGAAAGCACTAAAGGCGAAATTTGTTGATGTAAGTGATGACTTAAAGGAACTTAGGGAAGTGAAAACAAGAAAAGAAATCGAATTGATTGAAAAAGCTTGTAGGATAGGTGATAAGGTTTTGAGTAAAGTGTTTGATCTTTTTCATAAGTTTAGAACAGAAAGCGATGTTGAAGCAGAGCTATTTTATCATGCGAAAAAATATTTTGCTGATAGAAGTTTTAAGGCAATTATTGCGAGCGGAAGGAATGCAAGTATGCCACACCATATGACAAGGAATAAACAACTGCAAAAAGGATTTTGCATTATAGATTTTGGAGTCAGGTATAAAGGATATTGCAGTGATATGACAAGAACTGTTTTCATTGGAAAACCAAAGAAAAAAGAAAGGGAATTGTACAAGTTTGTTCTAAGGGCACAGACAGGCGCGATAAAAAACATTAAGGCGGGGATGGAATGTAAAGAATTGCATCAATTTGCTGTTGGGATGTTGGGCAGGTATGGAAAATATTTTATCCATGGACTTGGCCATGGAATCGGTGTTGATATTCATGAAAGTCCGAGTATAAGTCCTTTTTCTAATGATTGTTTTAAAGAAGGAATGGTCTTTACGATAGAGCCAGGGATATATGTTCCGCACAAGTATGGTATAAGGATAGAGGATGTTGTTCTGCTTGAAAAGAGGCTGAGAGTTTTGACGAGGAGCAAGAAGGAGTTGATATGTTTTTAATTAAATCAAGAACTTTCCATCGCGCTGAATGCATTTTCCGTCGATATAGATTGCACCGCCTTTTCTCAAATCAAGGATCATATCCCAGTGTATGGCTGATTCATTTCGGCCGCCGCCTTCTTTATAAGCCATTCCCAGGGCAAGATGGATCGTCCCGCCAATTTTTTCATCTAAAAGGATTTCTTTTGTAAAGCGATTTATGTTATAATTCATTCCAATACCGAATTCACCGAGCCTTTTTGCACCGGGATCAACACGGAGCATTTCTTTTAGATATGCTTCGCCCTTTTCTGCACTTGCTTTGATGACGCGGCCTTTTTTGAAATGAAGCTCTACTCCTTCAACTATTCTACCTTGTCTGATTGCCGGGTATGTAAATCGAATCTTTCCTTCTGTTGTTGTTTCAACAGGCGCTATGAAAACTTCACCATCAGGCATGTTGCGATGACCGTCACATTTTATTGCTTCCCTTCCTTTGATACTGAATCTGATGTCTGTTCCTTCAGCAACAATCCTGACTTCTTTTCCTTTGTCAAGAACTGCTTTTAGTTTGTCTTGCTTTTTGCTCATACGTTGCCAGTCAATGTTTGTTGCTCTGAATATGAAATCATAGTATTCTTCATAGCTCATATCTGCTTCTTGTGCAAGAGCAGGCGTTGGGAATATTGTTAAGACCCAATTATCTTTTTTAAGATGTATTTTATGCACTGGATATGTTACTTTATTGCGCAGGGCTATTTTCCAGTTTGGTATGTTTGTGAGCTCTCTTGTATTTATATCGGCTATTATGCTTATGCTTCCAGCAACTTTTTGTGCTTCGTACAAAGCAATAATTGGTTTTTTTTCAAGCTGTTTTTTAGTTGCTAGTTTATAATAAGTATATGTAAATCCAGGAACGGATGCATGGGTTATTGCTGTGGCGCCTTTTTTAAGAATTTGTTTAAAGCATTCCAAAGCAAGTTCTTTTGCCTGAATGCCAAAGTTTAAATCTATGATGTCGCCCTTTTTTATTTTTATTGAATATGAAGTAAGTATCGATGCAAGTTTTTTTATTCTTGGATCAACCATTTTGGTTTTAGAAATGAGAAAATATTTTTAAACTTTCTGGAAATTAAAACAGATATGGTTGATACTGATATTGATACTGATAGGCTTTTGGGTGTTTTTGAAGAGAATAGGTTTCTTAAGGCAGAAGTAATGAGGTTAAGAAGAGAACTGGAACGCTTTCAAAAACCGCCCCTTGTTATTGCCGAAGTTAAAGAAGTCTTTGATGATAAAAAAGTGGTTGTTAAGATTCCAAATGGAAGTGAATTTTTGGTTGAAGTTTCTAAGAGCTGTGGCACCTTGACGCCTGGCGATTTTGTTGCACTCGAACAGAAAAACCTTATTGTTGTTAGAAAACTTGGGCAGATTAGTAAATTTGCTGTCGAGAGGTTTGTTATTATTGAGAAACCAAAGGTTGGATGGTGTGATGTTGGTGGTTTGAACGAGCAGATAAAAGAAATTAGGGAAGTTGTTGAGTTGCCTTTGAAAAATCCAAAACTGTTTAGAAAAATTGGAATAACTCCCCCAAAAGGAATATTACTTTATGGTCCTCCTGGAACTGGAAAGACGCTTCTGGCAAAAAGTATAGCGTCGTCAACAAAGGCGGTGTTTATAGAGATTGTTGCAAGCGAGCTTGTTCAAAAATTTATTGGAGAGGGTGCAAAACTTGTAAAGGAAATATTCTCTTTAGCGAGGGAGAAGGCACCAGCAATTATATTCATAGACGAGCTTGATGCAATAGCAGCACAGAGGGTAGAACTCGGAACAAGCGGTGAAAGGGAAGTGAATAGGACATTTATGCAATTGCTTGCTGAGATTGACGGCTTTGACCCTTTGGGCGATGTTAAGATAATCGGCGCAACAAACAGGGCAGACATTCTTGATCCTGCTATTTTGAGGCCTGGACGGCTCGATAGGCTGATACATGTTCCTCTGCCTGATGGAAAAGGAAGGGCAGACATATTTAAAATACATACACGGAAAATGCCATTAAGAGAAGTTGATTTGAATGCGCTTGCTAAATTAACAGAAGGATTTAGCGGTGCAGATATTAAGGCTGTATGCACAGAAGCAGGGTATTTTGCAATTAGAAGAAAAAGGAACTATGTTTCGATGGATGATTTTCTTAAAGCGATTAAAAAGGTAAGGAGAGAGGAATCGAGTGAAGGTTATAAAGAAATGTTTGGCTAGTAAACTTTGAAATCAATGCAGATTCTATATGTTCTTGGAGCTATCTGACCACATTTAATAAGTCGAAGGATTTTGCATTTTTTCCTTGCTTTTTTGCACGCTGTTAGAACTTTTTCTTTTGCTATTTCAAAGCCAGTTATGTCTTTAAAGTCGTAGAAATGAATTATTCCTCCTTTCTTGATGGCTGATAATGCTGTATCGAGGAAGTTTTCTCCTCCTAATGGGAGGGGCATTACGATTCTGTCAAATTTTTTCTTTAACAGCGGAACGACTATTCTTACATCACCTAGGTAAAGACGGATCTTTTCTTCGAGTTTGTTTAGCTTAATGTTTTCTTCTGCAAAGCGGTGCGCTATTGGATTCATCTCTATGCCGTAGACAATCTTAGGTGAGGAATTTTTTGCAATAACCAAACAATAAGGAGCTACACCACTGAACATAACAAGCACTGTCTCATTTTGTTTAACCTGTTTTGCTATACGCAATCTTTCTGTGCTGAGTCTTGGTGAAAAGTAAACCTTCTCTAGATGGAGCTTAATGAGCACTTTGTTTTCGCGATGGATGGTTGTTTTTCTTCTTTCTCCCGCGATTATTTTCAGTTTTTGTCTTCTGTATATGCCTCTATGGATTCCAATCTTTTTACAAACAACACGAATGTGTTTGTTTATCTTCATTATTGTTTCTGCAATAAGTTTTTCCTTTTGTTTAAGCAGAGAGGGTACTTCAATTATTGCAATGTCACCGATAACGTCATAAGAAGTGACTAATGCCGCGAGTTCTTTTTTTGTAAGCTTGTTTTTCAGAGCTTGTTTTAAAGTTGTCATTTTTTATGTTAGCATAAGGATGATTCCTGCTACCATTATTAGGCATGCAATTGTTTTTTGTATTAAATGCTTTTCGTGGAAAAACTTTCCTCCAGCTATTGTTGTGATGACCGCACTAAATCTTTTTATTGTTATGACATAGCTCAGGTATGCTGTAGATAAAGCAAAGAAGTATGCAAGGTTTGATAAGTTTGCAAATATGCTTGCCATGCAGATATTTCCGCCACATTTTTTAATGCCTTTGATGATTCCCTTTAATCCGTCGTATAAAATCGAGTGAATTAAAAGTAGGTTTGCTGTTGTAAAGATATATATTAAAAGGAGGAGTGTTATAGGGGTTAGTTGGCTTATTGCATGTTTTTCACCAGCGTTCTTTATTGCCGCTACGCTAAATGCAAGTATTAGATATGAAACATATTTTGATTTGAATAGTCTTTTGATTGGTCGCGTTAAATGCTTTAGATGATGATCCAATTCTAGAATGTATGCACCGACGAGAATGATGAATATACCTAAGAAGTGCTTTGGTGTTAATTTTTCGTTAAGAAAAGCAAGGGCAGCAAAGACAGTAAACAGCGGTTGAAGATTATGTAACGGAATTACTGTTGATATCTCCATGTGACGAAGCGCTTTTGATGTGAATATGTTCTGTATTGCTACGCCAAGGGATAGAAGATAAACAAAGAGGTATGTTCTTATTGGGAGATGAAGATTTAGGTTTAGGAAAGGGATTAGGCAAAGCAAAAAGAGAATTTGGAATATTTTGAAAACGACTGAGAACTCAGTTGCATGTTCTTTAAAGAGGGCTTTTTTCTTGTATATCGTTGCTATCGAACCGAATACAGCTGAAAGCAATATGAAGATGAGCCAACCTATAGCCATTTTTGCAATCCTTTTTGTTCCTTTACTACTTTTTCAATTATGTATTTAACCCTTTCTTCTGAGAAGTCGTATTCTTCGATGAGGATTTTTTCTATAGCTTTTCTATCAGGTTCTTTAAAAGTTATTTTGTAGTATTTTTCAATAGGCATTAGTTTGAATATGTCGAATATTTCACCCCAATCGACAGGATTAACAGAAGACCATTTAACGTGAGCAAACAATGCTTTAAAATCATTTTTAAATCGCTTAACAAGTTCGAGTGCGCGCTTTGGACCAATGCCGTGAATGCCGCCTGGGTTATAGTCTGTGCCTATCAGAATGCCGAGAGCAATAAGTTGGTCGTGGTTTATTCCGAGATGCTGTAAAGCTTCTGAAAGAATTATGAGTTCTGGTTTTATTGTTACCTGTTTTCCGTGAAGGGTTTTCTTACCGTAAATCGATATGTTCTTCACCATCCTCGGTGCGCCAAAGAGCAGGGCGTCATAATCGTTTGTTGAAACAGCGAACGCGTCTTTCTGTTTAACGAGATATGCTGCTTGAGCATCTGCTTCTTGCGGGGCCTGAATAATCGGCAATCCGAAGGCTGAGATGAGTTTTTTTGCAGATGTTATAATCTCATTAGTTAGTGTTGTTGTTCGCATTGCATATTTCCTTGCTTCTTCAAGTTCGCCTTTTTCAAGCGCTTCGCGGTATTGTTTTAGTGCTTCTTCTTTGATGGCAGTTCTTCTTTCTTTTTCAGCGAGCTTTAGTTCAGGCGGTTTTCCGTCAAAGCAGAAAATGAGCTTTATGTTGGCTTCGAGAAGATTTGCTATGCGAGATGAAAGTCCGATTAAATGGGATGTTACTCTTCTTTTTTTATCGCAGAAGAGGGTTCCATCGGGTGCCCTGATTGATGCAAGAAACTGGTGAATCCACATTGATGCATCGACAGCAAGAATTTTTCCTGCCAATTCACTGATTGATATCTCTCTGCCATTTATCAACGAGCCCAAGTTTATTCCCATTGATTTTCACCAGTTTAACATTGAGTTCTTTTATCTTTTCAAGTGCTTTTTTTGATGGATTTCCATTTGTGATTAGGATGCAAAGGTTTTCCTTGTTCTGATTTGATTTAACGAACAGACTTAAGATGTCGTTTTCGCTGATTTTTGATTTGTTCTTTGCGACAGCAAATGCCTGAACATGACCGAGTGGCGTTGGTATGTGCAGTGTTAATTCAAATTCTTTTGCTTTTTTTATCTCTTTTGATTTAAGGATTTTTATTTCGGCACTCGCTAATGCATTTCTTACTTTTTCAATGAAATTTTTGTCATACGCTGGTTTTGGTCGAGGCCTTTTGATTTTCTGATCTTCTTTTAGTTGTTGAGGCTGGGGCCTGGGTTCTGGTTTCGGGGAAAGTATTTTACGGATCATTTCCTTTGCTTGCTCTACTGGGAGCAGATGCCATCGCCAGAAAAGGATTTGTTTGTTTTCTGTATTTACAGAGAGAGGTTTAGCAAAATCTTTGAGATTTCTTATGCTTACCCTCTGCAGAGGAGTTAGCTCATCATCTCGGAGTACTTTTTTTTCTTTCAGAAGCGAGAGTGTTTCTCTGTCTTTTGGGTTAAGGTTTTCAACAATAAAGGATTCGAGTTTTTGCTCTTGTCCAGGAAGATAATAGAGGACGCTTCCACCGATTCTTGCATAGGTGGATTTTATTAAGCCGCGTCTTACCATTTCAGAAAGATGGGCGGCAGTTATGATAAGGTCCTTTCCAATTACTTTGGCTATGTCGACCGGAAGAACAGGTCCTTTCAGCCGGATTGTTTTGATAATCAACTCATCACTGATCATCTGTTTAGAATTTTCATCTGATTTAATAAATTTTTATGGTCTTATCCATCTACATTCCCAGTAGCTTACGTCGCCTTCGTCATCAACAACAGCTATGAGCAAGCGCTTTTTTGTGCTGTGAGCGACCCTGTTTTTTGCTGCGAATTCGTGCCAAGTTAGGGTTTCTCCTTCGTGCACTGCAAAAACAATCCATTTTGCGTGGGCTTCTCCTGGTTTGATGCCCCTGTCATAGACTCGAAAGTCTGCACCGAATTTTAATGCTGTTTTCACAATATAGCCCCGAGTCCTTAGATCTTTGAAGACGCAATATCTTATCCAGAATCGCGGTTCGAGACGCTTTGCTTTTCTAATAAACTGTTCGAAAGTAAGTTCTTTGTTGCGTAGGTCGTAAAGCTTTATTTTTCCTCTTTCGAGGAGGAAGGCAGCTTCAAGCAATGAAAGCTGTAGTTTGTTATCTTGTAGGAGGGAGCCGAAGCAACTTTTTTCGAACAGCGCCTTTGCTTGAGGAGAATCTTCTGTTATAACTTGGTGTTTTGTGAGCGTTGCTTTGATTTGCATATAGGATTAAGAATGTTTTATGTTTTTAAGCTTTACTTTTTAAAATAACAGGATTTTCATTCCGAAAAACTTGTAGATTTTTTGGAATTAGATTCCTGTAGGAATTCTTCATTGGTTGGAGATTGTTCCTCTGCGCTTAGTGCTTAGGCTTGAGACTACGAAATATTTTTAAATCGTGAGCAGAAGCGAAAGAAGAGGATGACAGAACAACAGCAGTTTTTGGTGCCGCAGGATATTTATTTAAAGGCCGGAGTACACATAGGTACGAAGTTTAAAACTAAGTACATGGAGCCTTTTATTTACAAAACAAGGCCTGATGGTTTGTCTATTCTTAACTTGCAGAAAATTGATGAGCGACTAAGGATTGCTGCTAAATTTTTAGCGAATTATGAACCAGAAGATATCTTAGTTGTTAGCAGGCGAGAAAACGGATGGAAGGCTATTGAATTGTTTGCTAAATATACAGGAGCGATGGCATATCCAGCAAGGTATCCGCCTGGAATAATGACAAACCCTAATTTGAGGAATTACATAGAACCGAAGGTTTTGTTGGTTGTTGATGCCTGGCCCGACAGGAATGCTGTTGCCGATGCTTTAAAGAGAGGGATTCCTATTGTTGCGCTTTGCGATACGAATAATCAAGTAAATAATATCGATCTCGCTATTCCGTGCAATAATAAAGGAAAAAAGGCTCTTGGTTTGGTATTTTATATTCTTGCAAGGGAGTATTTGAGAAATAGAGGAAAGATACAGAAGGACGAAGAGTTTCCTGGAAAGATTGAAGAATTTATGGAGGAATAATTCCTTTTGTGCTGATTCTAAAAAGTTTCTTTTTGTTTCTATATTCTGCGATTATGCTGTTTTTTGCTTTTTCAAGCTTTAACAGATGTTTTGAATATGCTTTAATGACTTGCTCGCCATAAAGGTGGAATGTTTTTTTCTCTGGGTTTGTAAATACCCTGCTTGTTAGGATCACTGGAATATTTTTTTCTTTTGCCAATTTTCTTATTATGATAAGTTGTCGCTCGAGATCTTTTATTGGGTATTCTTCTGTTGTGTAGTGCTTTGTTATTGAGTCGATAAT
Source organism: uncultured Methanosarcinales archaeon (assembly GCA_964519225.1). Taxonomy (GTDB): domain Archaea; phylum Nanobdellota; class Nanobdellia; order Woesearchaeales; family B54-G15; genus B54-G15. Next base: position 50,609 of record CAZFJK010000003.1, read on the forward strand.
AATTACAGAAGCTCCTTTTGGTTTTAAGGCAAAGATAATCCTTTTTTGCTCTGAAAATGATTTTGGTTTTGATATGATGATGTTTTTTAGGTCTTCTTGCCAAGTTTTGTTTATTTGCTTGAATCTTTCTATAGAAAAATCGTGTTCTGAGTCGATGTAGAATACCTTTCCAAGTTTTGATGCTGATTTTGCAACGTGCAAGCATAGGAGGGTTTTTCCTGTAGCGGCAGGCCCATATATTGTAGTTATGCTACCAGAATCAAAGCATTCTGAAAGAAATTCGTCGAGGAAGGGAATGCCAAGCAGCAAACGCATTGGATAACAATCTTTTTAAAATTTAAAAAGATTTTTCTTGAATGCGAAACGAGACGAAGTTGCTTGTGTTGCTTTTTTTAGTCCTGCTTGGCGTAAGACTGTATCTTGCTTTTCAACAATCTGGTTTGGTTCTTGATGCTTACAGGGAAGTTAGAAATCTTCAGTTGGTTGAGAAAAAGATCTTTCCAACGTATGATCCGCTTAGCTTTGGTGGAAAAAGAGTAGTTATCCTTCCACTTGGATATTTTGTTTATGCTTTTTTCGATATTTTTCTGCCGAAGATGTTGCTGTTTAAGCTTTTGCCGAATCTGTTTTTATCCGGATTGTTTCTTCTTTTTTACTGGATCAGCAGGGACGTGATTAGCGACAGGCGGATTGCGGTTTTAGCGAGTTTTGCGTGCGCTGTTATGCCTGTAATTTTTGCTGATGCTTTTTCTTTTTCGACCTTGATTATTGCTGTTTTGGTTTATCTTGTTTTGATTAAGGTTTTAATGAATATGAGGGAGCACAATTTGAAGTATATTGCCGTCATTATGTTGCTTTTACCTTTTATTCACGCTTCTGCTGTATTGGTCGGAGTTGGATTTTTGATTTATTTATTATTGGTGAAGTTCGAGAGGCTGAAGCAGAGGAGAATAGAGCTTGAGGTTTTGCTTTTCTTCTTCGTTTATATCATTTGGATTTATTTGATTCTATTCAAGGGCGCACTGTTAATGCATGGCATAGATGCTTTCTGGCAGAATGCTAAGCACAGCAGGTATGCTGTTGATTTTCTAAAATTTGTTAGGGATGTTGGTGCGGTTCCGCTTCTTTGCGTTGTTTTCTTAATTTACAAATATTTCTTTGTAAGCAAAGATAAGAGGGTATATCTTCTTACAAGCTTTTTCATCGCTTCATTTGTTTTTTACCTATTTGGGTTCTTAGCTGAGAAGGAGATTCTGCTTTTAGTTAGTTGTTTTGTTGGTTTGATTTTCATTAGGTTTGTTGACGACTTTTATAGGTATCTATCAAAAACCAAGTTTGATGGCGTAAAGGAAAAACTTGTTACTGGCTTTCTCATTTTTGTTATTTTGACGAATATATTTTTTGGATTCGTTTTGTTGAGAGAGCGAGAAAAACTGATACCGTCCGAGGATAGCATAGAAGCAATGAAGTGGTTAAGAGAACATACGCCTGAGGATGCTGTTATTGTTGCGAGCGTACAAGAAGGCAGCATGATTACAGCTATTGCTCAAAGAAAGAACATCGCTGATACAAATCGACTTTTTTCAAAAGATGCGTTAATTAGAGAGATTGATATAAAAAGATTGTACCTATCTCCATTTAAAACAGATGCTGTTAGGACTATGAGCGATTATAATGCTGAATATCTTGTTTTTTCAGGATTCACCAAAAATATTTTTGGCATAGAGCACCTGGCTTTTGCTGAACCTGATTGTTTTGAATTGGTAAGGAATGGCGAAACAAAAATCTATAAAAGGATTTGCGAGTTGAAAACAAGATGAGATTTTCAAATAAACTGGTTTGCATTGTATTCTTGCTGATATTTTTAGGGCTCGGGCTTGTTCTCTATTTCCTGCGCTTTGATAGGCTTTTTCCTTTAGGCGAGAGCTATTATCTTTTATCTGTTGCTGGCAAGCTTAGCGGCAGGGATCTTGTTGGCAGAGAGCTTGGATTTAGTTTAGTAAGGTTTATTTATCTTTTGCCAGCAAGGATCATCCCTCTTATTGGCATTGCAGTTGGTTCTTTCAGTTTTATTTTTCTTTATTTGATAATGCGGAGATTGAATTATAAGCCTTTGAGAACCTTTTCAACATTGCTTTTGATTGTTTGTTCGCCGTCTATTTTCTTTCTCTTTTATTCTGCTACGGCGCACGCCTTTTGCGTTTTCTTTATTATTCTCGGAGTTTATCTTCAGATATCTGAAAGAAGGATGATTTATCCTGTGATTTGTTTTTTGATCGGCGTTCTTTTTTCTCCGGTCGGCATTACAGCAGTTCCCCTGAGTTTGTTTATTTATAAAGAAAAGGGATTTGGAAAAAAGAAGTATCTTTTGGTTGTTTTGTTGGCTTTTTTTGTTCATCTTGGATATTTGATAAGGAATCTTACGCTGCCTGTAGTTAAGAGTAATGCAGTAAAGATTCTGCTTTCTGATTTGGGAAGCTGGACTGGAAATGGATTTTTTTGCGTAGTTTTTTTTCTGATGGGTCTGTACTTTTTATGGAAACAAAAGAAAAGAGTTCTGCTTTTTAGCAGTATAATCCTGGCTTTTATTGTCGGCTTTTATTTTGATTTTTTGTTTTATTATCTATCATTTTTGATTTGCTGGGTTGGCGGAACAGGCCTTTACAGGTTTATAAAGATGAGGTGGACGCTTAAATTCTTTAAGAGAATTGTTGTTGGTGTTGCTTTGTTCGGGATTGCTTTTTCTATGCTTACTGCTTTTGTTGGTTTTGTTAAGTCAGAGCCTTTACAGGAGCAGCTTGACGGTTTGGTTTGGTTGAGGGCGCATAGTGGAAAGGATGCTGTTGTTTTAGCTGATAGGGAGAAAGGATTTATGATTGAAGGCGTTGCAAACAGGGCAGTTGTTATGGATGATTTGCTTCTTTATACGAGGGACGCAAGAGAAAGGATTGATGATTTGAGTATAATTTTTCAATCGTATAGCTTGAGGAAGACAATGGCTTTCCTTGATAAGCATAATATTAGTTATATATGGATTGATAGGGATATGAGAGAAAGGATATGGAATAATGAAGAAAAAGGATTGATTTTTGTTTTGAGGAATAAAATTTTTAAAAAGGAGTTTGAGAATTCTTTTGTTGAGATTTATAGTTATAATCCAGAGGCGGTTGAGAGATGATATGGAACTTTGAAACGATTTTGCTTTGTATAGTTTGCTTTTTTGGTCTTTATTCAAGCTTGTTTTTTTTGTTTTTAATTCTTGATAATAGAGAAAGGCTTGATGATCCAAAGCCTAAGAGGTTCCCGAGCGTTACGATAATAGTTCCTGCCTATAATGAGGAGCGCACAATTGCAAAGACGTTAAGGAGTTTGCTAAAACTTGATTATCCAAGAAACAAGCTGAAGATATTTGTTATAGATGATGGTTCAACTGACAGGACATACGAGATAGCAAAAAAATTTGAAGATGCAAACAAAGGTTTGGTTAAGGTTTTTACAAAGCCGAATGGCGGAAAGGCAAGCGCACTGAATTATGGGATAAAAAGAACAAAAAGCGAACTGATTGTTTCTTTGGATGCAGATAGTTTTGTGAGTAAGGATACATTAAAAAGGATGGTTGGTTATTTTGATGATCCTGTTGTTATGGCTGTGACGCCAGCTCTTAAAGTGTATAAGCCAAAAGGCTTTTGGAGGAGGATACAGGCAATGGAGTACCTGCTCGGTGTTTTTTTAAGAAAGGCTTTTGCTTTGCTTGGAGGTATTCATGTTACACCTGGACCATTTTCAGCGTACAGAAGAAAATTCTTTGAACGCTACGGCTACTATGATGAAGGAAATCTTACTGAAGATATAGAGGTTGCTTTGAGAATACAGGCAAAAGGATATGATATTGAGAATTCGATTAAGGCAGAGGTGTTTACTGTTGCTCCCAACAGGTTTTTGCCGTTGCTCAGGCAGAGGCTCAGATGGTATACTGGATTTATAGTTAATCTATTTAGGTATAGAAGCTTGTTTAAGCAAAGAAATAATTTAGGACTTTTTGTCCTGCCGACGTCGTTGATTTCGGTTGGTTTGGTTTTGGTTACAGCTGGATTTTCTTGTTATATTCTAATTAAATCTCTTACGCATTTATTTAGATCTATAAAGCTGCTCGGCTTTTTAGATGCGATAAAAATGTTGAAGTTGAATTTGAATCCTTTTTATTTTGGAAATGAATTTGTTATTGTTACTGCCTCATGTTTTGTGCTTGGATTTTTGATCATTTATTCTGCAAAGCTTTTTTCAAGAGAACGGAGTAAGATAAAATATAGCTATCTTTTGTATGTGCTGATTTATTATTATTTATTTGGGTTTTGGTGGTTTTGGACTTTGATTAATAGGTTGTTTGGAAGGCAGATAAAATGGTAAATAGGAAAAAAGTTATTTTAAGAAGATATTTGGTTGCGCTTATTTTAACTGTTTTGATTTTCCTTATTGGGGTTTTGCTTGGAGGGGGTATTGCAAACATTAAGCTTGGTAAGCTTGCAAAGCTTGAGAGGGAGATGAAAACAAGGATTATGGATTTAGAGTTGCAATTCTTGCTTGCTGAAGAACAGCCTTGCAGCAGTGAATTGCCAGGCCTTGCTGAAGAACTTTATCAGATAGGTGGAAAGTTAAACTATATGGAAAGGCAAAAAGGAGTCGATGACCCTGATGTAATTGAACTTAAAAAATATTACAGCCTTCTTCAGATAAGACATTGGCTTTTTTTGAAGATGGTAAAAAAGCGATGCAAAAAGGATTTACACTTGATTCTTTATTTTTATTCCAATGAACCAAAAAAATGTGATAGGTGCGGTGATCAGGGAATTATATTAAGTTATTTAAGGGAAAAATATCCTAATGTTAGGGTTTATTCTTTTGATGTCGGACTTGATTCTGGAGCGATAAAGACTTTGATGAAGAATTTTAAAGTCGAGGTTGTGCCGACCGTTGTTGTTGATGGAAAAGCTTTGTATGGTTTTCAGGAAAAAGAAAAGCTGGAAGGGTTGCTTCAAGGTTCGTGATATTGTTCGATTAGTTTTATCTTTAGTACATGTTCGAGTTTTTTTGCGAGTTTTATTGACGGTTCGAGTTCGCCGGTTTCGAGTTTGTGAACGACGCTTTCTTTTTCTTTTATAAGTTTGGCAAACTCTGATTGCTTTAAGCCAAGCTTTTCCCTTGCTTTCTTTATAATGGCTGGGTAGTCAGGATTTATGATGAGAATTTCTTCTTCTATGCTTGGTTTGGTCGGCTGTTTGACTGGTTCTTGTTTTGGTTTTTCTGGTTTTGTTTTGATTGGGCCAAGAACGGTGCCGAATTTTGCACATTCTTGGCATACGATTAACTCTGTCCCTTCGATTTTTGCCCTGACGAGATTTTTTGTTGAGCCGCACAGATCGCATTGCATTTTTATTCACCTTGAATTTTGCATAGAATGGTTCTTTCTCTTGGGCCATCGAATTCTAGAAGAATGATGTTTTGCCACGTGCCTAGTGCAAGTTTTTTGTTTTGAATCGGTACTGAAAGGCTCGGACCGATGATTGCTGCCTTTATGTGTGCATCGCCGTTATTATCAATGCTGTCGTGGAGCCACTTTCCTTTTGGAATGAGTTTGTTCAGGCAGTTTGTTATGTCTTTTAAGACATTTGGATCATAGCTCTCAGCTACTGTAATGGCTGCTGTTGCATGCGGGCAGTACAGAAAGCAAATGCCTTCTTTGATTCCTGTTTTTCGGACAAGCTGATCTATCTGCGGCGTTATGTCAATACCTTGTTCTCGTGCTGATGTTTTGATTTTTATTTTGAACACAGCTTCACCCTTTTCTGTAAAGATGCCGATCTTAATAAAATTTTTTAACCTTCTGGATGGGACGAATAAATAAGATAAATTTATAAAATAACAAAGAATGATAAGGAAATAAAAGAGGTGAAACTATGCTTGGAAAAAAAGGACAAGGGCTACCTATTACTGTTATTATAATAGCAGCGATTGCTCTTGTAATTCTTGTTGTTTTGGTTGCAATGTTTATTGGTAAGATGGGTATTTTTGGCAAGAAGGTTACAACAGTGACTGAGATAAGCTGTACTGAGAGCTGCTTTACGAACGCGCAAGGTGCAAGGGTTCATGGTGTTGTTATGCCCGGACCGACCTGTCCTGCTGAGGAAGGATATCGCGAGGTATTGGGGAGTTTTAGAGATGTAGGACCAGGAGAAGTTTGTTGTATTAAAGATGATCAAGAGGTAGATGATGCTGGCTGCTAGGAAAGGACAGGCTACTGTGCTTAGGATTTTAGTTATTGCGGTCTTGCTTTTAGTTGTTCTTTCAATAATGATTATTTTCTTTACAGGAAAGTTCAGGTTGTTCAGTAAAGGATTGGTCAGTTGCGAAGGTAGGGGCGGCATATGCAAAGAAAAGCCATGCAGCGAATATGGGATGGCAACGATTGCAAATAGTGATTGTCCACAAATTAATAAATCAACGCCGTATTGTTGTGTTCCAGTAGAATGAGCAACCGGAAGAAAAGCCGCTCTGGCTTGGCAGCAAAAACGCTTTTGCTGATTATTATTGCGATTGCTCTCGGATTGATGTTTTTAGCTATTGTTATGAGGATAAGACATGCTATACTTAAATAAGCGCGGGCAGGCAAAGTTTTTGGTAACGATAATGATAGTTATAATTGGGTTTATTGTTGTTTTTGCTGTTGTGAGAATGTTTGCTTCTAAGGCAGGGGGAACACAGCTCGAAATGCAATGCAGGGCAAGTGTTTTAGCCAGAGCTAAAAGTTTAGTGAATGTTGAAGTTGGTGTTGTTAAAGTAAATGTTCATGTTGCGCCTCTACTCTGCTTTACGCAAGAGAAAACGATAAAAGGGAATGATGAGGAAGTGATGGAACAGCTTGCTGAACTGATGCTGCGCTGCAAATGGATGTTTGCTGACGGACGATATAATAATGTACTTGGCGGCGAATCTGGCGATCAATGTTTTCCATGCTATACTGTGAAGATCGATTCTGATGTTGAAATTCCTGCCTGGGAATTCAAGGAATTTTTAAGGACAAAGAAGAAGAAAGGCAAGCTTTTATGGAACTTACTTCAGGAACCTGTTGGAATGAGGGTTCTTGTTCCAAAGGAGATAAAAGGAAAGCATATTTATCAAGTGATGTATTCTGATTTTTCAAAAGGTAGATGGTATGTTCCTGTCCTTGAAGGTGAAAATACAGGACCGAATGGGATTTATTTGGTTGATCCGAACGATATGCCTGAAACCTGGTATAGAGAATATCAATGGTTTTTGAAAGAGGTCGTTGGTTTAAAGAGTGTTGAATATGAAACGTGTAAGATTTGGAGTTAAAGGTTTAGCAATGAGAACAATCTTGGTCATTTTAATACTTGTAGCTCTCCTGGTTTTTGTTATTATATTTTACAAACATGTCGGAGAAGGTGCGAAAAAAATAGCCGAAAGTCTTTTTGGAATGTTTTAAAATGGCATTGAATTGGTTAATCAAATGGATAGCTTTGATACTCACTGCCTTGCTTATTATTTCTATCTTTTTTGGCGGACCGCATGCTTTTTTTCCAAAGCTGTTTAGAGCAGTGAAAAGCTTGACGAAAGTTGTTAAGATAGGTGCGGAAGAAATGCGTGCCGAAGAAAAAGAGACTGTTCCAAAAGCAGTAAAAGATTACTTTGATACTCTTTGTTATAAACTTAAGAAGTACAGCAAGACGCGACACAGAGATTGGCCGGGATGCTATATTTTCTTACCAGACCCGCCTGAAGATATGGGTGGTGCTAAGATTGTATTTCAAAATATGTTGAAGAGAAAGGAGAGCGAACTAGGCATTCCTATTGAATATAGTGTTTTGAAGATATCTTTATTTACAAAAGGAGATAAGCTTGTTGACTGGTGTTTGGTAAATCTAAGTAGGATTGCTGCGGTCGATCCGAAAAGCTTTTTTGAGGATGTTAGGAATTGGAGGGAAAGATGGAGTCCTAGATATAATATTTCGTGTTCTCTTGGTGGAATTGGTGGAGAATTTATTCTTACAGATAAGCAAAAGATGTGGGATTACAGCTTGGAGGATCACTTTGATGATATTGTTATTTACAGAAGAACACATCTTAAAGGAATACCGGAAACTAGTTTTTGTTTTTTCCTAACGAAAGATCTTGGCGGAAAAACCGGTAAAAGTTATGAAGGTGTTGCAATAAATGAATGGTTTAGGCATTGGTTTTTTATCGGGATGACAGGTTATAAGGAGAAATATCCTTTTTTAAGGTGTGAAGAAAATGAACAAACGCTTTGGGAGTTTTATAACGAAAAAGGAAATGATTTGCTTAACTTGGCGTTGAAATCTAATCTGAGTGCTGAATCGCAAAAAGCTTGTTCAGAGGCTTTTACTTTTTTTGCGCCCATAATTGATTTCTATGGTGATATGGTTGATGAAGAAACTATTTGCAGGATTAAATTTAAGCTTATTGGCAGCGAGCTCTGTAGTGGTAATATTGAGCATGCAAAATCTCTTGCCGATCGCTTTGGCAGTGAATGTAAATTCGATGGCGTGCTGGGAAATTGTTCTGATGAGTTCATTGCAACTTTGAAAAAGGCTGATGGACTTAGCGCAGGAGACTTAAAAGATGTTTTTATTTTTCTTGATGTGTTTGATGTGATTGATTTCTTTTGGAAAGGAAAAGATGAGCTAAAAGTTCCAGGATTGCTGTCTGAATTGATTGAGCGAAAAGGTGTTTTTTCAGGGACGGCAGAGAAGTGCGCTGATTATTATTGTAAGACGCATGGCAGCTGGCTTAAATGGGAAAACGAAACACTTTATAACAAGATTTGCGGAGGTGTTGTTTGATGAAAAAAGGAATGTTGCCTTTGCAATTGGTTGTTTTGATTATAATTTTGTTGGTTGCCTTGGCTGTTGTGATTGTCTGGTTTACAGGAACTTTTAGAAAGCAGGCAGGAGTAATTGGTGTTGAGCTTAATAAGTTGTATGATTGTGATTGCGACGGCATTAGGAATATGCTCGATAAATGTCCATGTATTTATGCAGAAACTGAAAACGGATGTCCTGAAGGTGTTTCTGCTACTGGATGTACGCAGGATCAGATAAGGACATGCAATAAGTACGGCTATATTCCTGGCGGGCATTGTCCTGCTGCGCCGCCTGAAAAGTAAGATGAAAAAAGGAGCAATTCCGTTAAGATTTTTGGTCTCTTTGATTTTAGCTATTGTTATTTTTCTTCCTGTTATTCTGATTTTATCAAAGTGTTCTACGCTGACTGCAGAAGGAAAATTGAAGAAAGGCTTGACTGATTTGCTCGAGGCAGCAAGCAAACTCAAGCCTAGAGAAGTTGATGCTGTTTTGATTTTTATTCCTGCTGGATATGAGATACATTTTGGTGCTGTTGGCTGCAAAGGACTAATATGGGTAAAGAAAGAAGGTAAGGAAATATTTCGTTTAGAGAAGGATAATGCGCCTTTTAGGGCAAGGATTAAGGATAAAGGAAAGGTTGGCTTTCTTTTTATCATGCCAGAAAATACTGATAGATATATCGCATTGCAGATAAGAAAATGGCCTAAAGGAAGTAGTGAAACATTACCAGGCTGCGAGGTTGTAACTATAAATAAACAAAAATGATTGGAAAAAAAGGAGCAAGTGTTTTGATGCTGATTTTTGAGATTTTGGTTGTTGTTGCTGTCTTAAAGGTTATGCTTGATTTTACCTATAAATCTGCGAACAGCGAATCCAATCAGAGGGTTGTTTTTGCAAGGAATCTTGGTCTTGCGGCTGAAGCTGCTTTTGCATTTGACGGAAATAGTTGGAGCATGATAGGCGCATTTCCTGATTTAGAAGAATATAGTTGCGATGTAAAGGAGAATACGGTTGTAGTGAAGCATAGAAATTTTAGCTGGAAAAAGGCAGAGGGAACTTTCCATCCTGCTGGAATGTTTAATGTTTTGTGTCCGCTGGAAAGTTCAAAAATTTTGAAGTACGATAATAGGGTTTTGATCGGGCTTCCAGAGGAAGAGTATTTTCGCAGAGGATATCAGACTTTTACTCAGGATTTTTCTTTGCTTGGGTTTGATGTTAGATCTGAGTGCGATGATGAAAAAGCAGA
>CAZFJK010000004.1:0-47417 GCA_964519225.1 uncultured Methanosarcinales archaeon
ATCTATGCCCTTTAGTTCTATCGTTAATTCATAGGTATCCTCATCAACAAATAAAGGAACTTCAAATATTACTGTCTCCTTATCACTTTTTTCTTCAGGCTCTAGACGACCAAAATCAATCTCCTCTTCCTGTTCACCTTCATCCCCCATCTCTTCAAGAGTCACGGTTGCTATAACCTCATTTATATCTGTATCAGAATTCTTACTGAACGCATTCTTAACTTTAAGTTCAACTTTTATAGTATCATTTGGGTTTACTGCGTCTTCTAATTTATAACCGTCTTCTTTTTCTTTTAAGTCTTCTCCGTTTATTGTCAGCTTCACAAATTCAAGTTTTCCAGTAATTATCTTCGCAATAGTTTCCGAAGAATTACGCCCATCTGATACTTCTATTTTGCAAGCAGTTTCTCCTGCGAAAGTTTTACCCGATGCTGAAACTGTCAAAATAGAGCCTGAAATGCTGCATTCAGCAATCCTTGTATCGGGGATTCCATCTTTGATTAGTTTGAAACTCAAAGAATCACCATCAGCATCTGTTACGTAATCCAGCAAATTTATAGTTTCACTCTCATTCGGTGATAGTTTTACCACTATGGATTTTGTCCAAACAGGAGCGTCTGGTTGGGGAGTCACGTTTATAACAAAATTATGTGAAACGCTATTAACACCATCAGAAGCGGCAACTTCACAATAAGCAGTTCCTGAAAAGTCTTTTGCTGGTTTTAAAGTAAGATTAGTACCTCCACTTATTTCACAATCTACTTGGGAGGTGTTTTCATTAGTGATTGAAAGAGTGATTTGATCTCCATCTGGATCTGAAACATACTGTATTATATTATATGATCCTGTTTTGTCTTCTTCTACGGTCAGCGTAGGAATGTTTGAACTCCATTCTGGAGGATCTCCTTTTTCAGTAACATTAATTTGAATTGTTTTCTCTGCGCTATTTCCATAAGAGTCTTCAACCTTGATTGTACAGTTATCTAAGCCATTAAAATTCTTCTCTGGTTTTACTGAAAAATTAGTACCATCGGTTTCTACTTTACATTCTATATGAGTTCCATTCTTAATTACGCTAAATGTTAAAGTGTCTCCTTCGTAATCAATATCAGGATCACTAACATTTGATTTCAGATCACTGGAAAGAATAGTCCAATCACTATCTTCTGGAATAGTAAACATGTCTTGAATTGTCCAAACAGGAGCGTCTGGTTGGGGAGTCACGTTTATGGTAAGTGTTTCTTCAATCTCAACGCCATAATCAAAATCGCTTTGATTAAATACATAAACTTTTAATTTGCATTCCGCTGTTCCAGAAAAGTTGCTATAAGGAATCATTTTCAACAAAGAACCGTCATCAGTAATATCACAATCAACTTTGGAAGCATTTTCTTCACTTATTTCAAACTTTACTCTATTATTTATAAGAGAAAAATCTGGAACAATATCTTCAGATAGATTCTTAATTTCTTTTGACGTATCTTCTTCTAGCGTAATATTTGTATCGTTGGTCTTTGTGTAAAATGAAGAACTCCAATCCAAATAAGTTATATTTAAGACCCAATCATTGGTAGCATTTACTCGGTCATTATAATAGCCATCGTACCAACATTCTACATTCCATACAATATGGTCTCCATTAGAAAAAGCTTCATTGAAAGAGAACTCATCAGAACCGCTTCCTTGAAGATCAAGAGGGTTGTTTTTTCCATTACCATTAATAACTAGATCACATTTCGCTTGTTTACTAGTATTCCACTCTACTTTAAATTTGAAAGTAACATTACCATCTAAATCAACAGAATTGTTCTCAGGCGAAATTAAAGTTATGTTAATATCGCTTGCAAAGACCATACCACTACTTAGCAAAATCCATAAACAAAGAATAAAAGGGAGTAACAATCTTCCCATTATCTTATTCATTAAACCACCCCCTATTCTACCAATCAAAATAATCAATTTTTTCTCAAAAGTAGTTACATATTTTTAAAGTTTTTGCTTGTCCTCTTGACTAAAAGGATTTAACCAACCGCTTAATTAGTTTTCAAGGATTGCGCATCAATCCTTTTTATCTATCCAGTGCAAGCTCTGATCTTGCCATATTTTTCTATACTTGTAAAAATAATAACTAAGCTCAGGTATACCTTTTTTACAGAAAATCACTTTGTGCGTCTTGATTACATCAATTTTAATATACAGAGGAAGCTCTTCAAAAATTCTGACATCATATTTATTAGAATCAATTCTACCCCATATTTCAAGCAATAAACTAGCAAACTCTTTCGGAGTTTTCAGCCTAGGCGCAACTATACAGATGTCAATATCACTTTTTGTCGTAGCCTCTCCTTTTGCCCAGGAACCATACACCAGAACAGCTTCAACCTCACTTTTCTCTTTTAAAAATTCAAAATCTTTTCTAATCTGTTTTTCAATTTCCTTCGTTAGCTTGTATGCTTGAACCATTTCTCTTTATAAGTTCTTTAAACTTTTCAATAATCTTTTGTAAGCGGGGCAATAAAAACTCCATCGATTCCTTTGCAATCAAATCGTCTGTTCTATTATACTTATGAACTAACCGATTTCTTAAACCATTCGCATCTTTTAAAATTTTTATTTCATTTTCAGTTAAGTTAACAAGCGCTGCAAATTTAGCGAGATTAGTATAATCATCTTCGATTTCTTTTCTGCTATCTTTCAAAAACATCGAAATCACATCAAACAAAGATTCAACAAGCTCTTGAAATGCTTTATAGCATGCAAGCTTTTTTATTTTATCACTTATTTCATAAAGCAATTCTTCCGCATCTTGCAATCGTTCCTCGGCGAGTTCCAGTTTTTCAGAATACCTTTTTTTCCTAAACTCCGGAATCATTTTAAACCCGTGCAATAATACCCCATTGTTTGATTGCTTCCTTTAACTCAGGATGCGTTTTTGCATATGTTTTCAAATCAATTCCTTTAACCATCGCTTCTATTGCCTGCCTTGCTGCCATCGCGCCCTTTCTTGTTCCTCTCGGATGTCCGTGAATACCGCCGCCCATTTGAATGACGACATCCTTTCCAAAAATCTTCCATAAAGCAGGAAGCATTCCAGGATGCAATCCACCTGAAGAAACGGGCATAACCTTTTTCATTCCATAGAAATCGCAAAGCAATGCTTCTCTGTTAGCTAAAACTTCCTCTTTTGTTTCAAACATTTTTCCAACAGCTGTTCCTATATGCAACTGATCACAACCAAGCAACCTAACAATCCTGGCAAGAACCTTCATGCTTATTCCGTGAATTGGACTCTTATCCAAAGCGGCATGCCCTGCTCTGTGTGCATGCATAACCAGTTTTAGGTTCTTGTTCTCATTCCTTAGCGTGTGCAGAGCACTCCAGCCAACAGTTATTACATCAACCATTAAATATTCATTTCCACTCTCGGCAACAAGCTTAGCCCTTCTAAGCATTTCTTTGCATTCGGCAGTCACATTAATCATATACACTTTTTTCTCACCGGTTTCCTTTTCAGCCTTTCTTTTCATCTTCAATGTTTCCTTTAGTCTTTTCTCAAACTTGTTAAAACTCTGCGAGCTCAAGTTTTCATCATCTTTAACAATATCACAACCGCCGATCCAAGCTTCATAAGCGACTTTAGCATGATCTTTTGTATTCAATCCGAGCTTCGGTTTAACTATCGTACCGAGTAAAGGCCTGTCATAAACACCAATAACTTTTCTCACACCATTCAAGCCAAACAAAGGCCCGGGAAAGCTCTTAACTATTTTTTCAGGAAAAATAATATCATTCAATCTTAAATGCAGTACTTCCTTCATTCCAAAAACATTTCCAGCTATGCTCGATAAAATATTCGGCATGTTTCCGGGCTCGAATAGCTCAATAGGGTAAGCTATCTTGATGTTTGCCCTTCTTCCAAGCCTGCCAACAGGCTCTATAGAAAAAACCTTTGCAGCATTTTTCAGAACATAGCGTTTAACAGTCGTTATTTCAGTCCATGTTCCTATGCTACTTTCTGCAGCAACAGCACCAGCTGCTCTTTCAATACGCTCCCGACCTCTCACATCAAGATAAAGATGACAAATCAAATCGTTTTTCTTTGGCTTATAGTTCAGATCTACATAATCTTCATATCTCATTCAATCGCCTCTTTTTCCTAGTTTTTCTTATCTCCATAGTAAAACATCTTTTCTATCGAAACATCCTCAGGAGTGAAACTGCCAACTTTTGGATGAGGCTTTTTTTCAGCATTAGAATCAACATTGATGCTTGTTGCTGTATCTCTTTCGGCTTTAAGCGCTGCCTGTCCTTTAATCGGAACATTAAGCTTTTCTTTAATCATTTTAAGCTCGTCCCTTATTTTCGCGAGTTCTTTCTGCAACAAATCAATTTGCCTTTGAAGCACATCTTTGCTTCGATCAAACACTGCTTTTAATTGCTCGAGTGTTAATTCAGGCACTGCTTGTGCTTGCGAACCAATAGAAGTCGTATCTTTCTCTTTTAAATTCTTAACAGAAGCGACTCTTTTTCTCAAAATAGCTTCTGCCATTTCAACAGCCTTTGTTCTATCCTCCACTATTCCTTGATCAAGCAATTCCTGAGCAAGTTTGTTTACCTTTTGTATATCCTCAATCATTTTATCACCTCATCTAGCAAACAACAAATTTATCTCCACCAAGATGGAACAATCTTTTTCCTTCTGCTTTGAAACACTCATTAACAACTTTTCCTACAAATAAAACATGATCTCCGACATCGACCTCATTCACAATCTCGCATTCCAAAAATCCAAGTGCTTGTTTTATCCTAGCACAATCAAGTGCCTCAGCATTTTCTTTTTCAAAGCGCGTTTCAGTAAATTTATCAACATCTCTGCCAGAATGCGTTCCGCAAAACAAAACATCGTCTTTATACTCAGCTGAAATAAAATTTACAACAAAACTTCCTGCCTTTCTTATCAACTCGCATGAATATCTTGTTTTTCCAATCACAATGCCATACATCTCTGGATCAAAACTCAAAGGACTGTGCCAAGCGACTGGAATAATATTATCTATTTCTTTTCCATTAACAAATGCTCTAATAGTAACAAGAACAACTTGTCGTGGAGAGATTGTCCGCATAAGTTCTTTTTTAGCCATTTTCACCTCTTTTGTCTAAATTTCAAGATACTTCTCATATTTAATTCTTTTCGATTTTTCCAAGCAAAATCAGGTCATGTTTATCATCCAATCTATCAAACAAGGAAAAATTTTCTTCTATGAGCAGAACAAGCTTGTTGAAATTCTTGCTCTTCTTTAAAACAGAGATTACACAGGAAGCATCATTTTTCCCAACTCTTTTCATCTCAGCAAGACTTCTTTCAGCAGAGCCAAAATTGTGTAAAGCAGTCAGGCATATGATTGCATCAAAGGAGTTATCTTTGAAAGGGAGCGCTTCTGCCTTAGCGCAAATAAACACACAACCAGGATATTTCTCCTTTGCAATCCTAAGTAATTCAATGCAAGAATCAACACCAATTTTTAACTTTGTCTCTTCCCAAAATCCGGTACTTATTCCTGTCCCACAGCCGATATCTAAAAGAAATCCGTTAAGCTTGGAACCGAGTTTTTCATTTATCAAACTTAATTTTCTTTCTTGCTCATGCGCATACAATTCATCATATCCCGATGCAATACTTTTGTAAAAGTTCATATTCAAATCAAAGAAAACTTTTTTATAAATATATTTTCCAAATCTTTTAATGGAAAAAGAGCAAAACCTAAAACTCCCTTTTGAAAAAATAAAACGCAAAATCTTAGTTAAAGAAGAAGCCGAAACAAATCCTGCTCACGGCTGTCCGCCAGACAAGAGACCGGTAGAAGAACTAATCAATTACGGCGTTGTAAATATCGATAAGCCTTCAGGTCCAACATCTCACGAAGTTGCTTCTTACGTAAGAAAAATACTCAATATAAAACGTGCTGGTCACAGCGGAACCTTAGACCCGAAAGTAACTGGTGTACTACCAATAGCTCTTGGCGGAGCAACAAGAATTCTTCAATTTTTGCTCAAAGCAGGAAAAGAATACATTGCCTTGATGCATCTTCACAAGAAAATTTCAGAAGAAGAAATCAGAAAAGGTCTAAACTCATTTGTTGGCCTGATCGAACAGCTCCCACCGAAAAAGAGTGCAGTAAAAAGACAGCTAAGAAAAAAACGTGTTTATTACATTGACATCCTAGAAATCGACGGAAAAGACGTTCTCTTTAGGATAGGCTGTGAAGCCGGTGTTTATATAAGAAAACTAATACACGACTTCGGCGTAAAGCTAAAATGCGGAGCTCATATGCAGGAATTGCGACGAACAAAGGCAGGTCCGTTCGATGAATCAACATTGATAACCCTGCAAGATTTGCTTGATGCTTACTGGTTCTGGAAAAACGAAGGAAATGAAAAATACATTCGATATTGCATCAAACCAATAGAATTCGCTGTACAGCACCTACCAAAAGTTTGGGTTAAAGATGCTGCTGTCGATGCTCTCTGCCATGGTATTGATCTCAAAATTCCAGGAATAGCAAAGCTTCATGATTATATTCTCGAAGGTGATCTCGTAGCTGTAATGACATTAAAAGATGAACTTATTGCAATTGGCATAGCAGAAACAACGAGTGAAAAAATGTTAAGAAAAACAAGAGGCTATGCAGTGAATATAAAAAAGGTATTTATGAAGCCAGGAACGTATCCAAAGATAAAGAAGAAAATCAGCTAATCTTTTAAGTTCTTATACCAATGCCTTTGCAATTCCTGAACTAAGCAGGATGCACAGGTTCTGCATTTTCTAACATGTTCTATTAATTCATCTAATGATGCGCCTGAAACACCTTTTTCAGTATTTAAAAAGGCATTTAAAAACTGCTGTTCCAATGAACTTAAGGATAAACTCAAACCAACATTTTTAAGAATCTTCTCAAAGAAAACATGCTTATTGTATCTGCATGCAACTCTTTGAGCGCTTCTAAATTCAGAAATAACTTCTGGTGACGGATGCGCTGAGTTTAACTTTGACCTCACATATTCTCGAGAAAAACCAAAAATCATGCAAAAAGCATTCACATAAGGTTCGCGTTCCTGTTCATCAACAGGAGCAAAAAGATGAGTAAAATACTTCAGTGCATCATCTCTTATTTCTGAATTTTCAGATTTATCATCCGTTCTTTCTCACCCCTTTTAATTAAAGAGCGGAAGAAAAGAAAATTTAAATTTTTTTATACAAAAAACTTATAATTCATCAAAAACCAGTATTTTGGGCCGGTAGTTCAACCTGGTAGAACGTCCGCCTCGCTAGCGGAAGGCTGCGGGTTCAAATCCCGCCCGGTCCATTTTCTTCTTTCCCTCCTTGAATTATTTTAATCCAAAAAAATTTAATATTAATTGGATTATCTTAATCCAAAAAATGACGAGCGACTTTCAGTACTTAGCCAAAGAAAAAATCAATTATTCTTTCTATCCAATTGTAATGTAAAATGCTAAATATAGCAGGAGCAGGTCCGGCAGGTTCGACATGCGCTTATTATTTAGCAAACTCCGCTTTTGAAGTTGCTTTATACGACAAAGAAAAATTTCCTAGAGAAAAACAATGCGCAGGCGGGCTTTTCAATCCTGAAGATTATATCAAAGAATTTCCTTGGCTTGAGAAATTCATCAACCAAAACACAACAAAACTCTATAAAATAGAATTCAGATGCAGCAATGTTAAAGCAGAATTCCAATCAGATAAGCCAATACTCGCCACAACAACGAGAAGGGAACTCGACTCTTTTATTCTCCAACAAGCAAAGAAACAGGGAGCTGCTCTCATTCAAAACAAGCTAAACAAAGCAAACATAACAGCAACAGGCGCTAAGCAGTTCACATACAAACATAAAGGAATTTGCTTTGTTGCAGAAATAAAGACAAAACCAAAACCAGAGCCAAAGGCAATAGTCCATTATTTTTTCAATCGCATCAAAGGATATGCGTGGCTTTTTCCAAAGAAACACTCAGCAAACATCGGCTTAGGAACATATCTTCCATGCAGAAATGCAAGAAACGCGTTTTTCAGATTCATCGATAATCTAAAAGAAGAGTCTTTACTGCAAAAAAACACAACAATAGAACCAAATGCCGCGCCGATACCATTCTCACCAAGAAAACTTTACGATAAAAACACAGTATTCATAGGCGACTCAGCAGGACTTGTTGCTCCGAAAACTGGCGAAGGAATTTTCTTTGCCATGCTCAGCGGAAAACTCCTTGCAGACGCAATATGGCGCTGGAAAGAACTTAGCAATCGAGCAAAGAAAGAATACGCTGAACAATGCAAGAAAAAAATTTTTCCAATGCTGAAACAAATCCCTTTTGCAAAATGGAATATTACATGGAAGCTTGCAAAAGCAGTAATAACAAAAAAGATAAAAAAACATCCAGAAACACTCGCAAAAGAATTTTTCAGACTTAACTGCTGAAAACAGAAGCTCGTTCTAAAGTTCGCTCTAATTCCTCAAACCGTTTAAACAACCATATTAATATTTCCTCAACCTTGCCCAAGTTTCCTCGCTTGTATTCTTTTTTGCAATGAGCCAGATAAACAATCGATTCATTCATCAAGCTTTTCAATTTTCTTAGAAACTGTGCGCTTTCCGCTACAGGTTTTTCAGCTTTAACTAAATCTTCTGCATCATGAATTTGATCAATAATCACTATAAGCACCTTTGAAACTTGCTTTTCAAAATCTTCAAAGCTAACTTTCCTTTTGCATAACATAATTAAAGTTCTTATTCCAGCTTTAGCATTATCAAAATCCATTTAATCCACCACAAACAATCCGCTTTTTCTATCAACTTCAAACAACCCAAGTCTTGCACCAGCGTCGAGCCATGCATGTGCATAATTCAAAGCGCCAAAAGCACTTGCCCAATCATCATTTTGCATAAAATGTTCTGCATCACTAAAATAGCGTTTAGCCATATCAAGAAAATCCTCAGCTGCTTTTCTTAAATGGCTATTTTCAGGAACAGCAATCTTTATCTTTTCCAAAGCAGAACCAGTAATCTCGAACTCTTTTTTCAATCTTGCTTCATCAATTTCTTTTTTCATTTCTTAGCTGAGTTTTTGCTAGGCATCGGCCTTTTCACAGTAATAGGAATAATTCCTTTTTCAAACTCTATTTTAGCTATCTCAATCGGATCATATCTAATCTGTTCAAGATCATCTTTACTCAATTTTACAAGAAAAGGCGCTCCCATCGCTATTTGCAAAGCCCTGCTACCAATCATTCTTGCCCTTTCATATTTTGTATATTCCCCTTCAAGCAGTTCTGTTTTCATTTTACCACCAACTTCCTAAGTTCTTTTCCATATTGAATTCCAATTTTAACCATCTTTTTTATATCTTCAGCACTCAAAGGAGCGTCGCCTCCTTTTTGTAAAGCGCAAAGTCTTCCATCGCTTATACTCCCGACAGTGAGCCGCGCATCATACAGCTCCTGTTCCTCTGTTGTTGGATCAATAATAAAGTAATCTCCAATTTTGAATACAGTCACACTTACAGGATTAGCATCAATTAAAGGAAGCTTTTTATTTGTTTTGGTTCCATAATCAATTTTGTCATCAACAACTGCAGGAAAAACTGCATTTTTCAAAGCAGCAAATGCAGCCAAAGCACTTGCATCAAACAAATTACCAGCATCATTAATCGGACAGATATCAATCAACACAGCCCAAGCTTTTTCTCCAGGCTCAATGCACAGCTTCTTTAAATCAATAAACCCGCTCTCTCGGATGCCTCTATCAACAATCCTTGCAAGTTCAATAGCCTCTATACCTGGTGGCCCCATTTCAAAACGCGGGTTTGCCAAGGGCAATAACTCAGCACCAACCATAAGTAGGCCTTCATCAGGCGTATCTGGATATGGCTGTTCTATTGCAAGTTTTACTCCAGCAAAAACAAGCGTCTCGCCTATCTGAACACTTGCGCTGCCTTCCGCATTAACACTTACACCATAATTTACTTTCAATGGCTTTCTATATTCAAGCAGTTTTCTTCCATCCAATCTAACGCCTTTTTCAAGCAGTTCAATTACGTGTTTTTTTGCCTCGCTTTCAAAACTCATTTTAACCTTCCATATTCTCCATTAACTTGTATTTTTCATATCTTCTTTTTAGTGCTTCTCTTTGAAGAGCACAAATCTGCAAACATACTTTTTTAGCCAGTTCCAAAGCTTTCTGCAATTGTTCGCTGCTTACTTTCCCATCCATTTGCAGCAAGCTAAATTTATCACGTCGTGGCATATAAGCAACAGGAATATCAGCAACCTCTCCTGGATAGGCTTCTTCATCATAAATCAAATCCGCAATCAAATTCCCATTTACATAACCAACAGCAACAGCAGAAACCAAGTCATACATTTCAATGCCAGCATCAGCCAAAGCCATTGCAGCTGCGGTTATGCCTGCACATCTCGTTCCTGCATCTGTTTGAGGCAGCTCAATAAAAACATCCACAACAGCATTAGGATATTTTGTTAAATCAATAGCAGGAGTTAAAGCTTTTTCAGTAACAAGAGATATCTCCATTGCTCTCCTGCTTGGTCCCGGCCTTATCCTTTCGCCTTTGCTTGAAAATGGAAGCATATTGTAATAACATCGTAGCAGACCATGTTTTGGATTTTGTAAGAATTTTGGATATAAACTCCTAGGCCCATAAACAGCGGCATAAGCAACTGTTTTACCTATTTGGAACCTTGCACTGCCGTCAGCCCTGCTTACAACACCAACTTCAGCTTTAATCGGTCTTATCTCATCGTATGCTCTTCCATCAGGCCTTTTAAAACCTTTAAATTCTGTCTTTTTCATTTTATTCTTTTTGCAATTCAATTTTTTTGCCGGTTTCTTTTTCTAAATAAGCGTGGATCTTTTCAGTTAATCCAGGAATATGGCTTTCTTCTTCAATCGTTTTTATCGCATTTACAGCAATTAACTCCATCTTTGGATCAACACTTTTTATCCAGATAACTCCATTTTGTCCCACAATAATGTTGCAACCTGTAGCTTGTTTGATCATGTTCAGCATGCTCCCTCTTTTTCCTATTATTCTTGGAACCTTATTCGGATTCACCTTAATTATTCTTCCGCCAATCAGCTTTTTCAGTCCAGGACCTTTTGTTGTTACATCAACTAACATTTGGGGCGTAACATTGATTATTTTACAAACAATATAATCATTAAAATCAAAGAATCTTGTCAAGTCGCTGCCTTTAGCAACATATTCAGTTACTGCATCTCTTACATTCAACATTGCAGGATAAGCAGATTCAGTATCAACGAGCCAGCCACTAATCAATATCTCTTTTATTCTGCCTATAATAACATCGTCTCTTCTTGGAATGTATCTTCCACTTAACGCTATCAGTTTTATAAGCTTTCCTTCGAAATGTATTAAGCCAACTCTCGACGCAACTATTTGATTGTCCTCTCGTCTTACTCCAGGCCCAAGAATAAAATCCCTCCCTTCTGCGACAACTTCTCCAGGAACTACAATGCTTTTGTCCTTCACTAATTGTTTTCCCATTATTCATGCACCTTCAAAAGCTTTGTTTCAACAGTACCATGTGTAATCTTATTAAGCTGATCATAAAACTCTTCCTCTATTCCGCCAGGAATTTCAACAACTGCAATCCAACTACCATCGCTTTGCCACTCTTGCTTTAAAATCTTTCCGCTTTTTTGAACAAAAGGACAAGCTTTTCCAGCATAATCTGCTTTAATTTTTATTGCAATTTCTTTCTTAGCAAACCTTATCGGCAGTATTGGTCTTATCTGTTTCAGAATCGGTTCAACCTGTTCAGCTGCTGGCTTTGTTTCGTCGATTTTAACCTTTGCCTCTTCAAGCGCTGCCTCTAACCTTACAGGTGGATGTGGTGCATTTGTTCTTGGATCAATTCCGTTTCTGTGCAGAATGTCAATTATTTGCCGCTTTACCTGTTCCCTCAATTTTTCTCTGTAAGCAGCAGTAAGCTGAACCTCTCCTTCTTTGATTATAATCTTTGCCACCTCATAAGGGTCTGCTGTTCCAAATATTGCTTCCATTCTTTTTTCACTTGCTGCAAGTCCTTTTTTTGCATCACTGAAAACCTCGCCAACAGCAAGAACATCATCCATCGAAACACTCTTTCCTTCTTTAAGAGCCATAGCCTTTTCACAATCTACAAGAACCTCAAATGTTTCACCATTCCGCTTTAGTCTTGCTATAACTGCTTTCTCAATACTAACCATTTTTGTCTATCTTTTTGCAAAATCTTCGATTTCTTTCTTTGTCAATTTTGTATATTTTTTGTCTTTCACACTGATATATGCGCAATCTAACCTATTCACATCAAAACCCTCGCCTATCGCTTTTTTCAAAGCTTTTATGCAAAGCTTAATTGCATCCATAAGCGGCATCTCTTCTTTGTATTGTTTTTTAAGGATCTTCTCTACTTCTGCTTCACCCTCACCAATAGCTGCTGCTTTGTACTGAAAGAATATTCCGGTAGGGTCAGTTTCATACAGCTTTGGTACACCATCAGGATCGATGCCTGTAATCAGCAATGCAACACCAAAAGGCCTTAAACCAGCTGTTTGTGTGCAAATCTGCTTTAAATTTGCAACATCTTTAACTATCGAAAGTACATCTATTGGAGCGTCATAAGTTACTCTGTGTTGCTGTGCTTTAAGCTGCGCCCTCTCAACCAAAACCCTTGCATCAGAGAGTATTCCGCTCGCACTTGCTCCGATATGATCATCAATCTTAAAGGTTTTTTCAACGCTTTCTGGAACAATCAAACCATCAATAATGCGTTTATCAGCTATCAAGGCTACTCCTTCTTTTACCTGAATTCCAATAGCTGTACTGCCTTGCTTTACTGTTTTTTTTGCATACTCTACCTGAAGCAATCTTCCTTCAGGACTAAACATAGTAATAGCTCTGTCATATCCCATTAATTGATAAGGCATGGGTTGCATCTTTTTTACACCTCCTTATTGATTGTTTGCTTTGATTTTTCAGCAAATATGCTCTTCGCCTTTTTAATTGTACCGCTTGTTGCAACGCTTTTTACTAAAACATCGGCATTATTAATACGTTTCACAAATAAAAAACTGCTTTTTAATGCGTCCTTCCATACGTGGCTTGTACGCAAAATTCCTTTGCTTTTTGCTTTGTTCCAGCTAATAAGCATTGGTCCTGCACCTGCAAGACCAAACTGACCGAAAAGATCGTCAAAAGCCCTATAGATAGCATCAAATATCGCAGAACTATCAAATTTCGCTTTTGAAATCACTTCAAAAACAATATAGCGATTTCTTTCCCTTAAGCTCGGTAACAGAGGTTTTATCAAGCGCCTTTTGATTTCATTCACCCCCCTAGAAGGCTCTTCTTCTTTTTTTCTGCCCTTCTCTCTTTTGTATTCAAGAAAAAAACCTAATTTAAAAATCTTACTGCAATACATCATATTTCTTAAAAACCCCAAAATGCTTTTATATAAAAAACTACTAAAGTTCCAAACAAATGCAAACCATAAAAAATCTGGCAAAAGCATTTACTGGCAAAGTCAAGCAAATTTCAATAGAAACAACAGCACAAGCAGAGTTCACCAAAAAAATGTCCTTCTTGCAATCATCCAACAAATTACTTCCAACTCCTTTGTGAAGAATATACTAATGAAGAAATAAGAAATCGACTAATTTAAAAATGTCCAAACAAGCTTTGCTCAATTTAGTTAGCAAACTTAAAAGGTCAAAAATTAGAGAAAAAGTTAAAAAGCAAATCCATAGCTTTGAACAGCTCGGTAAAAAAGGCAAGCACGACAAAAAAACCTTGTTCAAAGAACTTTGCTTTTGCATCTTAACAGCAAACTATAATGCAGAAAAAGCAATCAAGCTTCAGCAAGAAATAAACAACGGATTTCTTAAATTAAACAAAAAATCGTTAGTTAAAAAACTAAAAACGCTTGGATATAGATTTCCAAATACAAGGGCAAGCTACATCATAGATGCAAGAAAACATTTCTTTTCACTTAACTTTAACCTGACTGAGGACAGCAAAATGCTAAGAGCTTTGCTCAGAGAGAATATCAAAGGTATTGGCATGAAAGAAGCAAGCCATTTTCTTAGAAACATCGGAATCAAAGATGTTGCAATAATCGACTTTCATATCCTTGATGTACTTTTAAGTTATGGTTTATTAAAACAAAAACCAAAGACGCTATCAAAAAGAACCTACTTGAAAATAGAACGTCTTTTGAAAAAGATCGCAAACAAACTTAACATTTCGCTTGCTGAGCTCGACCTTTATTTGTGGTATGCTGAAACAGGAAAGATTTTGAAATGAACTAATATCTTCTTAACTTAAACTCGTCAATTATCTTTTTCAGCCCGTCTTTATTCAAGTGCAAAAAGCTCTTCTCCGAAAAATAGATCTCTGCATCAGGCAGGTCCCAGAGCAAAGTGTTTACTTTCTTGAGAAAGCCTGTTCTAACGATCAAGTCAGGAGGCAGAAAATAACCCGCATAAGTATTTTCTTTAAATACCTGTTCATTTATCATTTCAGGGTCAATCTTCCCAATTTGAACTTGCTTTGCTATAAGCTTGCACGCATCCAAGATTTCTTCCCTTCCATCATAGTTAATACAAAAATTTAAAAAAAACGAATCATAGCGCTTTGTTTCCTCAATTATTTTCTTTGCTATTTCAACAACCTCGCTTGGCAACCTATACCATTTTCCGAAAAAAGAAACCTTTACCATATTTTTATGAATAAATTCTGCTTTACTCAGCCACTGTAAAAATTCTCCGAGCTTTGCTACGGCAGACATAAAATACTCCTTAGCTTGAGCATATTCAGGCAGGATATCAACAGTAAAGATTGGTATGTTCAATTCAACTTGTAAACTTATTAGTTCCTTCAATCTTTCAAAAGCCTTTTCATAAGCCCTTGAAAATTCAACATTATCTTTTTGTGCTTGGTATGCTATACCCCGTGCAATCAGAACAAGATGCCTAATAACCCTTCCTTTAGCTGATTCGTTCTGCTTCTTCAATAAACTAAATATCTTTTCAAGCACACAGCAACTATCGAAAAAGAAATTTTAAATATTTTGTTTTATTCGACAGTAAAATGCTTGCAATCCCAGTTGATCACATAATCTTACATTCAATAACCCTTACAGTTTTAACGTTTGCTGCAATCTCAGACCTGAAAAAAAGAGAAGTTCCAAATTTTCTTTCTTTTTTCATTCTCTTTTCAGCCATTGGCATAAGAATGATATCTTTCGTCTATAATCCATCATTGAATGCAGCTATCGAGCCATTATTCGGTTTAATATTTGCTCTACCGGTGGCTTTTGCCTTATATTACTTAAAGCAGTGGGGCGGGGCTGATGCAAAGCTTTTCATTGCTTTAGGCATTGCTTTGGGCTGGTCTCAAGAAAGGTTTTCAATCATAAATTTCAGCCTACTCCTCTTAGTCGCTGGTGGACTATACGGCATTGCCTCCTTGCTCTACTTAGCTATAAAGCAAAGAAAAAAACTTGATTTTAGAAAAGAATTAAAGAAAAGAAAAAAGTCTTTTCTCTTTGCCATCTTTGCTACATTGACCATCATTTTGCTTTCATTTAAATTCATTCAAATTCTTCCATTTGCTCTACTCCCGATTCTTGCTTTTTTTGCATTCATATTCGCAAAAAAGATAGACAAGCTTTTCATTAAAAAGATTCCACCAGAGAAGCTCGTCGAAGGCGATTGGATAACTCAAACATGCAAAGAAGGCAAGAAAATAATCTGTACGCCAAAAACAATAGCCACAAAAAAAATAATCAAAAAACTCATCGCACTAAAGAAAAAGAAAAAGATAAACTACATAAAAATCAAAGAAGGAATCCCGTTCATTCCTCCTTTTCTTATCGCATTCATTCTACTTTACTTCTTTAATGCATTAATCCTGTTCCAAAATCTTTTTGGCTAGAACTAAAAAAACTTCAAAATCCTCAAAAACCTAAGGCAGTCTTTCGACGTGTTCAAGCAGGTAATCTTCTTTGCCTTCCTCTGCTTTTATTTCCTCTTTCTCTTCTTTGATCTCAATTGGCTTTTCCCTTTCCTTCTCAAAAATAATCTTTTCGGTGCATTGCTTTATCTTTAGTTCAATCGTGGACATCTCTTCCTCACCCAACTGCTTAGGTTTCCACTGAAAACTCAATCCGTCATTTTCAAATCTGGGAATCACGTGTAAACAAACATGCGGAACTATTTGACCTGCAGCCCCGCCATTCTGCAAAATAATATTTGTTCCTTGCGCGTGAAGCGTTTCAAAAACAATCTTGCTAAGTTCATTAGCCGCATTGAATAGCTTTCCAACGATTTTATCAGGAACTTGTTCAATAATCTGAAAATGCTTTTTCGGAAAGACAAGAATATGGCCCGGCACAGCAGGTTTAGGATTGATGACAGCAGCTATATCATCATCCGCATAAAGTAATTCCTTTCCTTTTGCAAGTTCTTCACAAAAAATACATCTCATTTTTCTTTGTTTTCTTTTTCTATTGGTTTTGTTCCTTCCTTAAGCCGTCTTTCAATTTCAGCAAGTTGTTCTTTTCCAAATTCTTTCATAGGAATCTCAAGACCAACTCCGTCACCTCGCTTCCTGGGTATTAAGTGTATCATGAAATGCTGCGCCCTTTGACCAGCAGCAGCACCATTGGCAATAAAAATGCTTACACCTTCTGCTTTCAGGGTTTTAAGCAAACAATGAGAAAGATGTTTTACAACCCTCCCAATATGCTCAAGTTCTTCTTTTGGCACTAGCGGCATGATAGGATAATGTTCCTTTGGCAGTACAAGCAAATGTCCAGGATTAGCTGGGTTTATATCAAGAACAGCTATGCAAATATCATCCTCATAAACCTTCCTCGAGGAAACCTTTCCAGCAACAATCTGACAAAAGATGCACTGCTGCTTTTGAAAAGCTTTTAACTCTTCAGGAGACATCTGCTTAAGCTTCTCCTCCAGAGCTTTCAACTCTTCTTCGCTTAATTCCCTCATATTCCAGTCCAAAGACTGCTCTTATTTTAAGTCTTTCTATTTGATATTTATCCAAGAATATCTGCAATCTTATTAACAAATTTCCTTGCATCCTCAATCGTTATCTCAGCCAAATATTTTTCAAAAGAGATACTCCCTGAATAACTTGCTTTTTCTCTTCTCTCTTTTGCTCTGCCAATTTCTTTTATCTCTTCCTCGCTTAGTTCAAACACCCTAGAAAGCCTTTCAATATCACGTCTTTCTAAAGTTTTACCCAAGCATTCTTTGCAAAGCACGCAAATAGTTGCTAAATGAGTGTTTGTTTTATAACCTAACTTATAAAGTAAGGCTATAGCTGAATGGTACATCGCATAATAAGAAATTATTACAACCCAATCGAAATAAGTTTCTTCCTCCAATCTTTTATTGATTTTGTCTTGATTCTTATAAAGTAAAATTTGCAAAATCTAAATTATGAAATGCCTTGTTTAAATGAATTTTAACAAGTCTTTGATTTGGAATAATCCTTCTAATTGTTTTGTCTGCTAAATAATGTTTAAAGTCTCTTTTTAATGATTTCTTGTTAAACAACCAGATCTGCCATCGCTTCATTCTAACACCAATCTGAAGAATAATTCTCCACCCTCTAAAAGAAAATGGTTTTCTATAACTTCTTTAACAAACGCCTTCTTTTGTCTAAATTCATCAAGTTTCATTAAATATGGACTTACCCTTAATCCAGTTCTCCCATTGATGAGCTCGACTAAATCTTCAATCTTTTTGATTTCGTCTTTCGAAAATTTCTCTTTTATTAATAGTAGATCAATGTCGGATGTTTTAATTGAGTATCCTTTAACATAAGAACCGAAAATTAACATTATTAAATAGTTCTTATACTTCTCCTTAAACATTCCTAACGCTCTTTCTAATTTTTTATTTTTCTCTAAAAAATTGAGTGTTCTATTATATTCGACCACACTTAAAATAGAATAAACAAATGGATTTTTATTTAAAAAGTAATACTTAACATTTGCTTCTGTCTTAGTTTTAAAAATATTAATCTTCGTAAGTTTTCTTAAAGCTCTTAAAGTTCTCGGTCTCGTAAGTTTTGTCTTTTTAGTTATTTCAGCGAAATAATGTTTATCTAAATCTAGAAATAACTCCAAAACTTTAAGTTCTGCGATCGTAAAAGGTGTATGATTCTTGTACATAAGTGTACGATTAACATACATATATTAAAATCTTTTGTTTTTTTGTAAAACGAAACTCAAAGCAGCAAAAGAAATTGCAAAATTTTATAAACCAAGGCTATTTTTCGCTTAACGGTGGTGGTTAAAAATGTCTAATGGTAAAAAAAATCAACCAGAAGGTTTTGCAAACATTCCAAAAGAATTACTTGAAAAACTACCTAAGGACGTCCAAGAAAAACTAAAGCAAATAAAGAAGGATCTCAACAAATTCACAAAAAAAGCCTTGGAAAAGTACGATAAAGAGATACTGGGCATAGCCCTGTTGCCACCACCAAAACCAGAGCCAGGGAAAAAGCCAGAGGAAAAAATCGATGTCCTTGTCTTGGCAGACGACTCAGAAACAAAAATGCCTCTTTTTGAATTTAAATCCAAGTTGTTAAAGGACCTTGTTGATATCGCAAAAAACATTAATGAAAAAATCATTGTCGAATTACTACCTTTATCAGAGCTCTGGCAAAATTGCTACGACGGCAAATACGACTTGCTTAAGCTAATAGCCCTTTCTGCTCCTTTGCACGATAAAGGAATGCTTTCTGCAATAAAGATAGCAGAAGTTCATAAAAATATGGTTCTAAAAAAATTTGAAAAATATATTGTCAGTTACGTCCTTGCAGGCTCGCTTGTGCAAGGAAAAGCAACACCAACAAGCGACATTGACACTTGGGTAGTCATCGATGACACAGATGTTAAAAAAATGACAAGAGCAGAACTGAAAGACAAGCTCAGGGCCATAATTATCGGCATGGCAATTGAAGCAGGCGAACTCACAGGAATAAGAAATAAACTGAACATACAGGTTTATATCCTTACTGATTTCTGGGAAAGCCTGAAAGAAGCAAATCCGGTTATATTTACTTTGCTCAGAGATGGAGTTCCATTCTACGACAGAGGAATTTTCATGCCCTGGAAGCTGTTGCTGAAAATGGGCCGCATAAAGCCAAGTCCAGAAGCAATTGACACATTCATGAGTAGTGGTGAAACAATACTCAAAAAAGCAAAGGCAAAGCTAACAGAAATCGGCCTAGAAGATCTTTTCTGGGCAACAATTACGCCTTCACAAGCAGCCCTAATGCTTTACGGTTTACCACCTCCAACGCCAAGAGAAACGCCAGAAATAATGAAAGAAATCTTCGTCAAGAAAGAGAGGCTTCTTGAAGAAAACTACGTGAAAATACTCGAAAAAATACTTCAAGTTAGAAAAGACATAGAACACGGAAAAAGAAAGGAAATCAGCGGAAAGGAGCTCGATGAACTCCTTTCAGGAGCAGAGCGTTTCCTAAAAAGAATAAAAAGATTATTCGCGCAGATTGAAAAAGCAAAGCAGGAAGAAAGCATTCAAAGCATCTATGAAACAATAATCTCTGCTATTAGAGATATATTCATGCTCGAAGGCATAGAAAAAGCGATACCTGAGGATAAAATAAAAGAGTTTTTCAAAAAAGAATTGATCGATAGAGGAAAAATACCAGAAAAGTATAACAGAATGCTTGCTTCTATAATCAAGGCAAAAAAAGATTTTGAAGAAGGAAAGCTCACAAAACAAGAAATAGACAAAGCAAGGCGTGAAAGCAGCGAATTGCTGAGATATCTTGTTGAATATGTCCAAAGAAAACGAGCACGAGAACTTGAGAAAGCAAGATTGCGCATAAAGCATGGAAATCACTTTGGTGAAGTAATCCTGCTCGAAAACAAAGCCTACATAATTCAAGATATTGACGCTAAAGAAAAAGAAATAAACAAAGCCAAAATAAAAGAAGACGGCTCTCTTGGACCGCTTGAAAAAGCAACAGCAGAAGAGCTTGAACACGATCTCGCAACAATAAAGCTTCCAAAAAAAGCATTAATTAAAGAAGCAACATTCGAATCGCTAAAAAGAATATTTGGCAAGGATCTCGAAATCGTTTTAGGCTAAATCCAATTCAACAATATCCAATGTCCAGAAACTTTTATATAAATCTAAACGATTTTCTTTTCTATGGTTCCAGAACCGACCTATGAAACTCACAGAGCCATGCCAGTGCTCACTATTCGTTATTCTGGCATGTTCGATTTTGACGGCCTGTTTACTATGATTGCAAGATGGTTCAAAGAAAAAAAATTCTGGTATGAGGAACACACTTATAAGCATACTTTAGCAGCCCCTTTTGCAGAAGAAGAAATCGGAATGACCGGTGAACGTGAAGTCACTACCTTTGTAAAATTCACAATAGACGTCACCATGAAACTCTGGAACATGAAAGAAACTACCGTCAGCTATAAAGGTGAAAAGAAAAAACTTCTAACAGGAAGAATAGAAATAAAAATCAATGGAGCTGTTGATATAGATTATCAAAAATGGTTTGCCAAAAGCAAGGTTTGGCGCATTATTGCGGACTTTTACTATAAATATATAATCAAAAAGACGATCGAAGAAAAATGGGAAGATGATTTATTCAATCTAATGTCACAGCTACATTCAAAAATTAAAAATTTCCTCGAAATGGGTGCTAGATAATGCCTGAAAGAACGTTAATTGTGGATCATCTTACATTAACATATTCAGGACTGTTTGACTTAAATGCTTTCTATCGCTATTTAATGGAATGGTTTTCAACAAACCATTTTGTACCCTATGAAGCAAGAAACGAAGAACTCGCAACTCCAAATGGAAAAGACATTGTTATAGAACTTCTCCCATATAAAAAATATACAGATCACTTTAAAGGCGTTATGAAAATAGAAATAAACTTCGTTGGCGTTAAACCAGTTGAAGTAGAAAAACATGCAACAAAGGTAAAGCTAAATAAAGGTTTTGTCAAGATAGTTATTGATGGCTACCTCGAAACAGAATATGAAAAATACTGGGAAAGAAAAGCAACACTATTTTTCTTCAAACTGCTTTTTGACAAGTTGTTTTTCAGAAGATACACACTTATGTACGAAAAAGCCATTAAGCAGGATGTTTATAAGCTCTATGATGCGCTTCAACATTTTTTCAACTTATACAAATAAAAATGCCAGAAAAATACTTGGTAATAGACGGACTCGAATTCACTTATAAAGGATTATTTGATTTCAATCATCTATTACGCTATATCAAAAAAATCTTCACCCAGCACGGCTATACTATATTAGAAAAAGAGAAAGAAGCAAAAATAAAATCCGCAGGCAAGGATTTTTACATAGAGTTTCTTGCAGAAAAAGAAAAAACAAAATTCGAAAAACTCACAATAATTCTTAAACTAAATATAGCAAATATGATAAACACGGTAGTTATAATCGATTCAAAAACAAAAAAACTAAACCAAGGTGATATAACTGCAACATTCGACGCGTGGCTTATAACTGATTTCAAAGAAAGATGGACAGCACCCTGGTATTTCTTTGCCAAAATTCTTTTCCGCCACGGATCCACAAAAATGGGCGAACGCTTTGAAGACGAACTTATAAAAGATACTAATACAATCTGTGAAAATCTTAAAGCATACCTCAACCTGCATAGGTTCGTTGAAGTTAAACCGAAGAAAAAATGAACCTCCCCGGCGCTACTCAAAACAAAAAGTTTGAGCACGCCAACTTCGCTGCGTGCCATAAGCGGAGTTGGAAAAGAAGTAGATAAAAGTTAGGGTATCCTGCGAGGTGATGTAATGAATAAAATTTATGTAGGAAAGTTTATATTTATTTCTAAAAAGATCCCAAAAAAAATATAAAGATTTTATTAAACGTACTAAGAATAAGCAACTATTGGAAGTTGGAGAAAAAAAAGTTGATCTCAAACAATCGCTTCGCATATTATATGAAATGGGAATTAGAAAAATTCTTGTGGAAGGGGGTGGAACGTTAATTTACAACCTCCTTATTAATCATATTATAGACGAGGTTAGAATATTATATATGCCATTCTTTGTAGGCAATAAGAACTGTGTAAGTGTTGTGCATGGGAACGTTTCTTTATTCGATAAACTAAAATTAAATATAAACCACATAGAATATTTAGATGGTTTTGTATTATTAATTGGAGGTGTAAATTATGAAGAATGAAGAGAGATTTAAAGTAACGCCCTGGGAAGTTACAGGAAATGTAGATTATGATAAGCTCTTAATTCAGTTTGGTGCAGAGTATTTGAACAAATCTGTTATTAATCGTTTTCCTCGGCCACCACATTTATTAGTTAGGAGAAAACTATTCTATGCGCATAGAGATTTGGATAAATATTTAGATGCTTATGAAAAAGGAGAAAAAATATCAATAGTTACCGGTAGAGGACCATCGGGTAAAATGCATATCGGTCATTTAATTCCTTTCTATTTTGCAAAATGGGTACAACAAAAAATGAATGCTTATGTATATATACCAATTTCTGATGATGAGAAATACTTTGTCAAAAAAGATAAATCGACAAAAGATATTTATGAATATACAATAAATAATCTAATTGAGATTTTAGCTGTTGGTTTCGATCCCAAAAAAACGAGGATAATTGTAGATATGCTCGATGCTGATATAATTTATCCCTTTTCAGCTTTTCTTTCTAAGTACATAAACTATTCAACGGTAAAAGCTGTTTATGGTATTTCATTTACAAATATTGGATGGATTTTTTATCCAGCGGTGCAGTCGGCCCACCTTCTTTTACCACAGGTGCTGCTCGGAAAACACATGACATTAATACCTATCGCAATAGACCAAGATCCACATATCAGAATTTGTAGGGATATAGCGGTGCACTCGGCGGTGAATCTCTATAAACCTGCTACGCTTCTTGCAAAATTCCTACCCACTTTAGAAGACCCAACTGGAAAGATGAGCACATCTAATCCTAATAAGGTAATATGGTTGGATGATACTTATCCAACAATCAAAAAGAAGTTAACGAAATATGCTTTTTCCGGCGGTCAACCGAGTACTGAGTTACATAGAAAATTGGGTGGAAATCCAGATATCGACGTATGTTATTTGATGTTGTATTACTTTTTTGAAAAAAACGATGAAAAAATTAAAGAAATATATGATTCGTATAAAAAGGGTGAAATGTTAACAGGAGAACTAAAAGAATATACAGCAAAAAGAATACATGATTTTATTCAACTTCATAATAAAAGGAAAAAAAAGATTAAGAGCGATTTCTGGAAGATATTTAATAAGTATAAGTTAAAAAAAGAAGAAAGAAAAAAGGTGTTGCAATATGTTCTCAAAAAATAAAAACATTTTAGAGCCAATAGAAGTAATGCCTCTAGACGACCTAAAAAAAATTCAGATCAAATTGTTGAACAAAACTATTAGGGTTAAGTAAACTTTTGTGTGATGCTAACTTTTCCGCGAATGAAAAAATTAATGAAGAACACGCGAAAGAAAAAGTTTCATTAGCTATGTCCATTAAGTTTACCCAATCCAAAGCCGTAAGATTTAAATATCACCTTCTTTATCTCCCGCTTGGATAACTAAACTAAAAAGCGCATTTCTCACGCTTATTGGGGGTGAAAAAATGGCAGAACAACAAAAGATACAGCCAATCTTTATCCTGCCTGAAGGAGCGCAGAGAAGCACTGGCAGGATAGCCCAAAGAAACAACATTCTCGCTGCAAAGTTAGTAGCAGAAACAATCAGAACAACGCTCGGCCCAAAAGGAATGGATAAGATGATAGTTGATTCTCTAGGTGATGTAACAGTAACAAACGACGGTGCAACAATTCTCGATGAAATGAACATTGAACATCCAACAGCAAAAATGATAGTAGAGGTAGCAAAAACTCAAGAAGATGAAGTGGGCGATGGAACAACAACAGCAGTTGTTCTTGCAGGCGAACTGCTAAAAAATGCAGAACCACTGTTAGATCAAAACGTGCACCCAGCTGTCTTGGCAAGGGGCTATAGACTTGCAGCAGAAAAGGCGCAGGAAATCTTGAACAGCGTTGCTGAAAATGTTGACAAGAACGATAAAGAATTGCTTAAAAAAATCGCTCTAACAGCAATGACGGGAAAAGGAGCAGAAGCAGCTAAAGAAATACTTGCTCAGCTCGTTGTTGATGCAGTAACACAGGTAGCAGAAGAAAATGGAAAAGTCGATAAAGACAATATAAAAATCGAAAAAAAAGTTGGCAAAGGCGTAGAAGACACAGAACTAGTTAAAGGCGTAGTAATAGAAAAAGAAAGAGCCCATCCCGGAATGCCAAAAAAGGTAGAGAACGCCAAGATAGCTTTGCTGGATTGTGCATTGGAAATAAAAAGTACAGAAATCGATGCAAAAATACAAATAACAGACCCAAATCAGATCCAAGCATTTATACAGCAAGAGGAAAAAATCCTAAATGAAATGGTTGAGAAGATTGCTAAAACTGGCGCCAACGTTGTTTTCTGTCAGAAAGGTATTGACGATGTAGCCCAGCATTTCTTGGCAAAGCACGGAATCTTTGCTGCAAGACGTGTCAAAGAAAGCGATATGAAAGCATTGACCAAAGCAACTGGAGCCAGAATCATAACAAATCTCGATGACTTAACTGAAGCCGATCTCGGAACTGCAGGCATTGTCGAAGAAGTAAAAATCGGAGATGAAGAAATGATCTACATAAAAGAATGCAAGAACCCCAAATCAGTAACTCTGCTTGTAAGAGGAGGTACAGAGCACGTGGTAGATGAAGTGAAAAGAGCTATTGAAGATGCTATTGGCGATGTCATAGCTGTCTTAAGAACAGGAAAGGTTGTTGCAGGAGCGGGTGCTCCTGAAATCGAAGTAGCAAGACAGCTCAGAGATTTTGCAAATACTTTAAGCGGTCGAGAACAGCTTGCAGTACAGGCATTTGCAGAAAGCATAGAAATCATACCAAGAACGTTAGCAGAAAATGCAGGTCTTGATCCAATTGATATTCTTGCAGAACTAAAAGCAGCGCATGAAAAAGGCGACAAATGGGCAGGAATCAATGTTTTCAGCGGAAAAGTTATCAACGCATGGGAATCAGGAATAATTGAACCATTACGCATTAAGACGCAAGCATTAAAGTCAGCATCAGAAGCAGCAATTCTCATCTTAAGAATAGATGACGTAATTGCTGGAGGCAAGGAAGAAATGCCCGGTGGAAAAGGTGCAGGAATGGGACCGGGTGGCTATGGTGGCTATGGTGAAAGCGTATAAAGTTTAAAGGTAAGTTTGAAACACTTTCTTTTTCTACTTTACTTTTTCATTTGGTTGCTCTTGAATTTCTTTCTTTTCTTATTGCTAAAATTATAATCAAAAAAATAATCAAGAATTTCTTTTTCAGGATCAAAGCGAAATTGCTTTGTAATGAAAAAACTATTTTTACGCATTCGACATGGTATATATTACACAATATATATTAACCTTTCTTTCTAATTTTTCTCTTTAATTTGAAGACTTTTTATTTCTTTTTTGTAGTACATATTCATAAGATTTTGTACTCCAAGCAGTACATATTTTAAAAAAGAGAGAAAGATCCCCGCGGCCGGATTCGAACCGGCGACACTCCGGTGCCTGCTCAGCAGCAGCTGACTCAGCTTCATTCACAGCAATGAACTTGCCTTGTAAGCTGAGCTACTCCTACAGCCGGACGCTCTACCACTGAGCTACGCGGGGATATAGAAAAAGCAAAAGAGAGTATATAAAAAATTTTCTTCTTAATTTCTTAGCTCACCATCACACTATTTGAATAAATCTTCTTCTTTTTTCCATCAACCTCAAATTTAACTCTTGCCTTTGGAAGCCTTAAGCTACCAACAACAGGCAATCTGCTTTCTATCTCATAACTTAATAACCTTTCCTCATTCGGCGCAAGAATATCAATCTTCCAATTTAATATTGTTCCTTTTTCTTTGTGTGCTAAGATCTTGCTTGGCTTTAATGTTCCTTCTGGAAATTCTTTTCCAACCTTTGCAATATTAGGCAAAATATCTAAAATATCAACATTCCTAAGCTCTTTTCTGCTCTTGTTAGTAACATCTATCAAAACCTTCGCCCTTGCTATTCCACCTCCTTCGCCAACTACAACATCACTTACAGTTTTCTTCGCAGTTGCAACCTGCCTAAACTTCATATAGATAAACAAGCAAACCAACGCAAGAACAATCAAGTAAAATATAATCCGATAGTTCGTAATAAGCAAAACACTGCTGCTTTCTCCTGGAGCAAGCTCGATTTCCCAGACAAAAAACTTCTCTCCATCTTTGCTAACAATCGAAGCCTTAGGGATTGTACTTGTAAATGCTTTTGCCGGAATCTCTACCGTTTGGGTATTTCTCACATTCCCGTAATTCGTAAAAGTAATAGTCTTTACACTTTTCAAAAATCCCTTTTCAACAGACTCTTCACGTGCAAAAGCGGGTGTGCTTTCACCCACCTCAACAAGTTTGATCTTTGATGCGAGTGTTTTCTTTCCGTCGCGTAAGTCAAACATAACTTTATATTCCTTTGGCTGTTGGTTCTTATGTATCTCAAAGTTCAACTCTACTGTTTTTTTCTCCAATGGATCGAGTTGCAAATCAACAACTTTGTTAAAAGCACCAAGTTCGCTTGAAATCACCAAACTGAGATTATCAAGCTTAAGCGTATTTTTATTTTCCAGGTTTATCTTAACATTAACAACCTCTCCTGGCGTAAGGACTTCAATCATATCTACATCCATGCTAACAGCAGGAGCATAACTCGGCTTTTCAGCTTCACCAACACTAACGAGAAGAAGCTTTTCTTTAAGTTCATTTGTAGTTAGGCTTTTAACATAAATCTTTACTCCGTACACGCCCGGCTCAAATGCTCTTAACGGCTTCACAAAAATAGTTAAGCTTTTACTTTTTCCTGAATCGATGCTTAAGGTTGTAGTAGTGATATCCCATTCTACATCAAGAGAATAAACCTTAAAATTCTGAGCCGCTTTGTAATTATTTGTAATCGTTAAGCTGAATTCTGCAGCTTCATTTGGCTTTATTCGATCTTTTATAGCCTCAACACTAAGTTCAAAATCAGATGCAGCAAAAACCGCACTAGCAAGAACAGCAAATAATAACCCCATGAAGACTATAAATAACCTTCTCATTTAGCTTCACCCCTTTTCTAACAAAAAGAAAATTCATAAGTATATAAAGTTTGTTAAATTAAATGGGGCCGCCGGGATTTGAACCCGGGACCACCAGCGCCCCAGGCTGGCATCATAGCCAAGCTAGACTACGGCCCCAAGCCAAATCACAACAAAAGAAAAAAACAATTATTTTAAAAGTTTCTTAACTTTCTTTTGTTCTTTAAAAAGAACATATGTTCTTTAAAGAAAACAAATCGATTATAATCAAATATCCTTGATCTTCTTTCCTATCTTTGCCATTACAACCTGATGCATTCTCCTCAAAAATTCAAGCCTGTCCTCAAGCTTCAGAACATCCCAATAGCTCTGCAGAACAAGATTAAAGGCAAAAGGGCTCGGCGAAGAAGTAAAAATCTCTTCAACCTTAATCTTTCCATCTTCGATCCACTTCAGAACGAGCTTTGCATTATTCACATCCATCAAATCCTCAAGAACTTCACGTCTTGCCTCTTCAAGAATACAGAACTTTGGATCAATTCGCTTAATCGTTGAAAGCAAAATGTTTGCTCCGAGTTGCTGTCTTCCAACGCTTTTCTGTTTTCCTTTATACTGCCTCAAAATCATCAAAGCCCTTGCAGCACAGTGCCTGAATCTCCTTTTCAGCACTTCAGTTTTATCTATCGCTATTTTCAATAATTTATCAAAATTCTCGCTTTTAAGCAGCTTAAAAGCAGCCATTACATTTACAGGTCTTTGTGTTCTAACAAAAAATCCATTATCATTAACTCCGATCTCAACATTCCGTTTTTGCGTTTTAGCTATAGCATAACCTATCGCTCTTGCCAAACAATCATTTACCCTTCTACCGAATAAAGAATGAAATATCACATATCTTCCATCATCTCCACTATAATGCTCAATAACTATCTTCCTGTCATGAGGAATCTTTCCGGCATAGTAAAACTGTTCCTTAAAATAATTATAAATCGCCTCAACAGCATTTTCATCAACATAAAGATAATCCCTAATAAAATTCATGATTTCCTTCTTTGATTTTCTCAAACAAAATTTTTCTTCGAGTAATCTTCTAAACTTTCCAACCGCTAAAGCCAA
Organism: uncultured Methanosarcinales archaeon; assembly: GCA_964519225.1. Lineage (GTDB taxonomy): Archaea > Nanobdellota > Nanobdellia > Woesearchaeales > B54-G15 > B54-G15. The sequence goes on from CAZFJK010000004.1 coordinate 28,442, forward strand.
ATCGAAGCTTAACGGCAACATTTCACTTATCCAGCTAGGTATCGTGGGCGGCCTTCCGCTTGTTGGCTTAGCAAAAGCAACCATTCCTTGTGCCCTAACAAATTCATAGAGTTCTCCGCCAAGGCAAAAGATGTCTCCTTTACGCAACCTTTCCAGAAACAATTCATCAAGCTTACCAACAACCTGGTCACCAGCTTTTACAAGAACATAGCTCTCATCAGGAATCGTTCCAATGTTTGTCATATAAATGACCCTTCCAGTTCTACCGCGCCTGCCAATAAATCCTGTTTCAGCATCATACCAAATCTTAGCATAAACATTCCTTGCTTCTAAACCATAACCGCCTGAGAGGAAAATAATAACATCCATGAAGCGCTCCCAGCTAAGATCATGAAATGAATAACTTTGCTTAATAAGAGTAAACAATTCATCAATCCGCCATTTATCTTGCTGCGCCATTCCAACAATATGCTGCGATAAAACATCAAGACAGTTCCTTGGAAGATGAATTTTATCTATCTTCTTCTCGATAGCTTCCTTGAGCAGAACAGCACATTCAACTAGATCATCTCTATCAAGAACAACAATCCTTCCCTTAGTAACATCATGCAACCTGTGTCCGCTTCTTCCTATTCTTTGTAATGCTCTTGCAACGCTTTTAGGACTCCCCAAACAAATCACAAGATCAATATAACCTATATCTACACCAAGTTCAAGCGATGTGCTGCTTGCAACCACCCTCAACTTTCCTTCTTTCAATCTATTCTCAACATCATGCCTTATCTGTTTGCTCAAACTGCTGTGATGGGCTCCTATGTTTGATTCATAGCTCTTAGGAAATCTTTCTTTTAAATGATCAACGACTCGTTCTGTGGCGCTTCTCGTGTTTGTAAAAATAAGCGTTGTCCTGTGCGATTGAATCAAACTGTCTAACAAATTATAAAGTCGTTTTTGCATTTCAGCTCCACTTATATTTATCATATCCTTAACTGGACATAACACTTTCAAATCAGTCTTTTTCTTGAACGGAACATCAACAACCAAGCAATTTCTCGGCTTTCCATTAATAAAGCCAACCAAGAATTTTGCAACCTCATCAAGCGGAGCTATTGTAGCGCTTAAGCCTATTCTGCATAGAGCAGGACTCAATCTTTGCAAGCGCTCCAAAGAAAGCGATAAATGAACTCCCCTCTTGTTTTCAGCCAATGCATGGATTTCATCGACAATACACCATTGCACATCTTTAAGCAAATCGACAAACTTTTTAGTTGTCAATACTATTCCTAAAGTTTCAGGCGTTGTAATCAGAATATGCGGCGGTTTCTTAAGCATGCGCTGTCTTTCATTAGCTGAAGTATCGCCTGTTCTGACTGCAATCCTTATTCCTAGCTTTTTTCCAGCAAGTTCTTCCATTTCAGCAAGAGGCTCTTTCAGGTTTCTTTCTATATCTCTATTCAAAGCTTTTAAAGGACTAACATAAACACAATATATCTTATCTTCGAGTATGCCTTTTTCAGCTGAATCAACCAGTTCATTCAGTATAGCCAAAAAAGCAGTCAGTGTTTTTGTTGCTCCTGTAGGTGCAGAAATCAAAATATTATTACGCTTATGTATTTCCATAACACCATACAATTGAGGCAGAGAAAAGGACTTAAACCTGTTAAAAAACCATTTTCTAACTAAAGGATGTAAGATAGACTCTACTTCTTCTGCCTTATACGGCTTTTCCACAAGATTGATTGACATTTTTAGCAAATCCAATAAAAATAAAAATCAACCCTTCTTTAATTATTTTCGATGCGCCTTGCTGAAATTGTTCAACAAGCAATAATCGAATCGGGCTGCATTCAACAATTTGGAAAAAAAGTTAACATTGACATACGCAGACTGGATTACAATATTTTAACTGGACTACTCAAACAAAACGGTTGGCAACCCAAAACAAAGCTCGCCGAAAAGCTTTCAGTAGAAATTGCATTTAAAAATTTAATTAAATATTATAAACAAAACTTAAAGCCGAAAAGAATTCCTTTCTTAACTTCAAACTATGCATTACTTCCGCAACTTGAAGAAATTTTATACAACGAGCTCACAAGATTAGACTGGAAACCGCCAGTTTAAAATTTAAATGTTCGAATTTAGTTGTTCTAATAAATCGAAACATTTATATAAAAATTGTTCTTACTTATTAGAACAATGATAGGAACACTTAGCGAATGGAATATGTGGTGGCAAAAAGGAAAAGTAGATGTAGAACTCTTAGGAAAAAAAAGACTGATTCTCAACGAACTTAAAAACACACTTTCGTTTAAAGAAATGAAGCTTTTGATTGGAATTAGACGAAGTGGAAAGTCAACACTTTTTTATCAATTAATAGATTACCTATTAAAGTCTGGTGTTGAACCGAAACGTATATTATTAATAAACTTTGAAGACGATTTGCTATCAAAAAAAAGTTTAAAGGAGATTTTTGATGTTTACCAATCCAACATTAATCCCAACACCAAACCATTCTTGTTTCTCGATGAGGTACACAGATGTTCTGAATGGAGTCTATTTCTCAAAAAACTTTATGACTTAAAAAAGGTTAATCAAATATTTATCACCGATTCTTCTTCGAAATTCATCAAAAAAGAATACGCAAAAGTCCTAACTGGAAGGAATGTAAAAATTACTATTTTTCCATTATCTTTCAAAGAATTTGTAAATTGGAAAATTGAAAAATTGAAACAACCCTTAACAAGCGGGAATATAAATAGACTGAAAAAAGAACTAAACGACTACGTTAAATGGGGCGGATTTCCTGAAGTATTTTTCAAAACATCCAGCGGAATGAAGAAAAAGATTCTTACAGAATATTTTAGTGATATTATCGACAAAGATATAATTGAACGATACAATGTGAATTATTCCAAAATAAAACCTTTAGCGGATTTTTTGCTTGCAAATATTGGTTCACTATTCAGCCCCAGAAAATATTCACGAGTTTTCGGACTATCGCTAGAAAGTATTGATACATATTTGCATTATCTTCAGGAAGTGATGCTTTTCTTCATGGTTCCGCGTTTCTCTTATTCGATCAGGACACAGCAACTTAGTCCAAAAAAGGTTTATGCTTGCGATCCGGGACTGTTGAATAATGTTGGTTTCAAATTCAGCGAGAACAGGGGAAGAGTATATGAAAATATTGTTTTCATAGAATTAAAAAGACAGGGAAAAGAAGTTTATTATTGGAAAGGCCGCTACGAGTGTGATTTTGTGATAAAAGAAGGACTTAAAATAAAGTCTGCAATTCAAGTATGTTCCGATCTTACACACGAAAATAAAGAAAGAGAAATAAACGGACTTATTGAGGCACTAAATACGTTTAAATTAAAAACAGGTATTATAATTACTGAAAACCACAAAGAAACTTCAAAAATAAATGGTAAAAAAATTATATTCATTCCCCTCTGGAAATGGTTGTTAAAATTGTTCTAATAAATCGAAACATTTATTCATCATTCTGCATCAGCATTCCTTGTTTTTTCTCTTCCAACCATCTTCTAAGCCAGTGCTTGAAACTTTCCTTATCAATATCCTTTATATCGTGCTCAAGAAGAAAACGATTAATCACTCTGGTTTCGAATATAGTTCTCCACGAATATTTGTTCTCAAACAGAGCCCTGACCGCAAGCCCAATCTGAAAGATCTTATATTGAAAGAGTAATTCCCTAAGTTCATCATCATGCAATTCCTTTTCCCAATCTTCAACGCGCGCTTTAAATTGCCTGTAAAAATAAATATCCTCAATCATGGCGCAATAATTGCTTGACAGAATTCTACGGATGCCATCATCAAGCATTTCTAAATTCCTTTCCATAACCAGCATTTTTTCTTTTGAAGTCATTTCCCGAGGAAATGTAAATAGGTTTGGCTCTTCTTTGTCCTTATCGCATTTGAATTTAACATAGAAAAAATCAAGCATAACCCTTTCTGCTTCATCAACATTTTCAAGTGCTTTTTCTAGTTCAGAAACACCAACTTGAATCGCAGCAGTCTTAGCCTTGGGTTCAACTCTATTACAAATATATTTCTCTTTCTCTCCGCTTAAACATCCAGCCAGCACTAACAATGAAAGATATTTACTTGCATATCGTCCTGCTTTCTTTATAAAATTTAAAATCGCCAATTTTACCACACCTTTCCATTTTTCTTGCCCATTTCGGCGGCCTATTTCCACTAAAATAATGCGTTGCTCCATTCGTCGGATCTTTTACCAAATTGTGCAAAACAGCATAAGCGACAGCCAAGCATTTCGCAAAAATTTCTGGCTTCTCATACTTCAGTGGACCTTTCAATTTCTCCTTATTCGGATCGTTTTTATTAAAACAACTGTATTGTCTTGGCTTTAGCAAAACTCCTCCTAAACTTTCTCCATACCATCCACCAATCCTCATTCTGTTTACAGCTGTATAAGCAACACCAACCATAGCTTCAAGCGGCTGATTTCTTGCTTCACCAAAAACCATTCTTGCAAGCAACATTAAATCACTATCATGCTTAAAATTATCATTATATCCATACTCTGGATTTATCCTTCCACTTTTTAATTCACAAGCATACTTATCAATCAATTGTTCAAGCAGGTTCTCTTTCTTATTTGCCTTTTCCATATCTGTTCTGTTTATCTTCTTGTTTCCTGTAGAATTCACATATCGTACAACAGGATTAACTTTATTAAGCTTATCTAATTTATCCAACGACTCGCTACGACCTTGATAAGCTCCAAAGAGCCAAAATCCTGCTGCCAAAGCTGCAAAAGTCAAAGCCGCGTCTTTCAAGACTCCAGCATAACTAAAAAATTTCTTCAAGCCCATACCAAAGAAGGAGCAAAAAATAGTTTATAAAACTTTCTATTTATACCACTAAAAAGTAATGAATATTCTTAAACATCCAACTCCCTAACTTCTTTAGCGTGCTTCATAAAGAATTCTCTTCTTGGCTCAACCTCTTCGCCCATCAACATGCTGAAAATCTTATCAGCTTCAACAGCATCCTCAACTGTAACTTTTTTCAAAATCCTTCTTTCAGGATCCATTGTCGTTTCCCATAGCTGCTCAGGATTCATCTCACCAAGTCCTTTAAAGCGCTGAACTTCAACATCAGCGCCAAGCTGTTTAACCAAAGCATCTTTCTCAGCATCGCTTAAAGCATAATAAACCTTCTTTCCTTTCCTAATCCTGTACAGCGGTGGTTGAGCAACATATAAATAACCTGCCTCAATCAAAGGAAGCATATATCTGTAAAATAAGGTCAATAACAAGCAACAGATATGATTTCCATCACTATCAGCATCAACCATAATTATTATCTTTTGATATCTTGCCTTTTTGGGCTTACATTCATCACCTATACCAGTACCAATAGCACTAATCAAAGTAGTAATCTCAGCACTTTTCATAATCTTTGATAAATTTGCTTTTTCAACATTCAATATCTTTCCTTTCAATGGCAGAACAGCCTGAAATTCCTTATTCCTAGCTTGTTTAGCGCTTCCGCCAGCACTATCTCCCTCAACTATAAATAGCTCGCACTTAGCAGGATCACTACTGCTACAATCAGCTAACTTTCCAGGCAAGCCATGTTCGCCTAAAGCAGTTTTTCTCCTTACAAGTTCTCTTGCTTCTTTTGCTGCAATCCTTGCTTTTGCAGCAGCCACAATCTTAGTTATTATTTCCTTTGCTTCTGCAGGATGCCTATCCAAATAATCAACAAAGTTCTCCCTAACTATACTCTCAACTATTCCCTTGACTTCGCTATTACCCAGCTTTGTTTTCGTCTGTCCTTCAAATTGCGGCTCATAAAGCCTTACTGATATAACCGCAGTTAATCCCTCTCTTGCATCTTCGCCACTAACAGCAGAACCAAGCTTGTTTCTTTTTATGTAGTTATTCACAGCTCTCGTCAATCCTGCTTTAAATCCATCTAAATGAGTTCCGCCTTCATGCGTGTTTATATTATTAGCAAAACTAAAAATAGTTTCCTTGAACGCTTTTGTATACTGCATAGCAACTTCAACGCTCGTTCCATTCACTGTTTTGCTAAAATAAATAACAGGATGCAAAACCTCTCTATTCTTGTTCAAATACCTAACAAACTCAATAATCCCGCCTTCATAGAAAAATTCCTTTTCTTTTCCTGTTCTTTCATCTGCTAAAATAATCTTCACGCCTTTATTCAAAAAAGCAAGTTCTTGAAGTCTTGTTTCCAAAAACTCAAAGCTAAACTCTGTTGTGCTGAAAATCTCAGGGTCAGGATAAAATTTAATCTCTGTTCCTGTCTCTGTTGTTTCACCAACAACTTTAAGCTCAGAAATCGTCTTTCCTTCGCTGTATCTTTGCTCATAGATCTTTCCATCCCTTTTTATCCTTACTATCATCAATTTTGAGAGTGCATTTACAACGCTTATGCCAACACCATGCAGACCGCCACTCACTTTATATGCCTTTTTCTCAAATTTAGCTCCTGCATGCAACCTTGTCATAACAACTTCAACAGCAGGAATTCCTAGCTTAGGATGTTTGTCTACTGGAATGCCTCTTCCATTATCTATAACAGAAGCAGCACCATCCTTATGCAAAATCACAATAATCTTATTACAATAACCTGCCATTGCTTCATCAATACTATTGTCAACAGCCTCGCAAATTAGATGATGCAATCCTCTAATTCCTGTATCACCAATATACATAGCAGGTCTTTTTCTAACGCCATCAAGTCCTGTAAGTACTTGAATTGCTTCTGCTCCATAAGCTACTTTTTTCTTACTTGCGCTTTTGCTTTCCTTTTCGCTAGCATTTGCTTCCATTTTTCAAAAGAAAATTTTTCGTCTAAAAAACCCTAAAAATTAAAGAGAAGTAGGGTTTATAAAATTAACTAAGGATCCACGGGCAGGATCAACTTAAAATTTATTAATAACTTTTTTTTGTATTCCATTACAAAAAATGAATCTCCATGTTTGGAAAAGAGACATACTCAAAAAATTTGTATATCGTGACTTTATGAATTAAGAATAAAATGAACGAAGAAGAATTATTGGAATATAAGAAAAAAATAGAAATGGCACGTTCAAATCTATCGGTTAGAAAGAAGATTAGCCTAGATGCAGCCCTAACCAAAATTTTAGAAGAATATTTTGGAATATATGAAATATGGCCTGAAAATTTGCAAAAAGACCCCACAATTATTATAATTGGTCTTTTATCAAAAGAAGACGAACAGAAAACAGTGGATTGTATACGAGAATTGTATGAGAGAAGAATTATTTTTCCAGATAGAGATATAATATGCGCAAACTCGTATGATAATAGAATTCATCTTTTTTGTGGTGAACATGGAAGCGTACTTACTGAGTACATTAGAACAGATCCTAAGGGAATGCCTGATAGCATGCCGAATTCTCCTCTTTTGAATATCCCAAATATGATCAATAACCCCATCAAACTTAGTAATGTAAAAAATAGAGAAATACATGGATTAGAAGAAATGATCATCCATACGCGAAGAGATGCAGATACGCTCATAGATAAACATAGGCCTACCATTCAACAAAGGCCCCCGTTTTCGAAGGAGGCAAAATTAATTTACATTTGCAATTTTGACATACTTGCTCTTGGGATCATACAAAAAGCAGCTAAGGATGTTCCTTATAGCTACTTGTCACTGATTCGACATCGTTGAGTTTTCTAGGAAACTGCTAAAGGCCACCGGGCTCCAACTCTTGCGATATTTTTCTTACGTGAGGATTTGTAGCCAAGAATTCAAATTCAAAAACTCAACTAATAATTTTTACCATTAAACAGTCATAAAAAAGAAAAAATTTAAATATTATAAAAAAGCCCTTTTTTTAATGGAAATCAAAACAAAACTATGCGTTTGTGAATCAGGAATTGAATTGCGATTAATTGATGTTAAAATAGAAGAAGATATTCCGCCTTTATTAATGCGAATCAAAAGACAAAAACTATATTCAAGTTCAAATAAACCGATACCTCCTTACAATTGTGGTATAATTTTCATCGGCGACGATGATGAACAAAGTAGAAAAGAAATAGAAAACATTTTAAGAGAAAATTACTCAAGTTATAAGAAAATCTTCTATAAAAAAGATTTACCTAAAATACCCTATTTTGAAGATTCTTCAGATCGTTCTTTAACACAATACATTCATACTTTAGCGGAGGAAATAGCTGGATTCATAAATGCAAAGTTCCAAGCAAAACCAACAGAAGGTCAAGCATATATTTGGCATATTAAAGATTCAAGGTTATGTCAAGTAGTCAGTGAAATAGTTCGATCAATTGTAGACTCGCAAAACCTGATTAATTTTGCCATTTATCATGTATTGAGCGGAGAGGAACAAAAACTCCACGAACAAAAAAATTTGTTAGAAAGCGCGTGCATTAAAGTAGGTGAAGTAGAAAATCTCTCCGAAGAGCACAAAAGCAAAGTTGTTAAAGTATTATACAAAACATACTTGAAAACGCTACGCTTTCCAATCAGAGAAGCTCTACAAGTTACAAGAGAAAATGTCAATCATATTAAAGCGTACTTAGAAGAAATTGAAAGAACACACGAACTCCAAGAAAGAGATCGTAAAAAACTTAGAAACATCATTCAAACGTTAAGTCAGATATAAACCATTGAGAAAAGAGCTTTCATAAATCCCTAAAAGTTAAAAATTGTATTTTGCTGTTTCCAGTGTTAATACTTTTGCGCCCATCAAATTGACAGCGTCTGGTTAAGAAAATTTTTTATATATAATCCTCAAGTACATAACATATGGACGATATCAAAAGAGCACTTAAGAAGCCATTTACAAATATCGGTTATTGGATTCTTGCTTCTTTGTTTTCTGCAATTCCAGTAATCAATTTTTTTAGCAGTGGTTATTTAAAAGCTGTGATTAAATCTTCATTCAAAAAACAAGCAAAACTCCCTTCTTGGAACTGGAGCATACTTTTCAAAGATGGATTTTTTATGTTCTTAATCTCGCTTGTATGGTTGTTACCCCCCACCATCCTCTTTATCTTAGGTTTGATAATGGAATACACCCCGCTCATCTTATCAAGCGTGCTCATCGGTGTACTTACAATGTATCTCCTACCAGCAGCTATTTGCGAATATGCTTATTCAGACAAATTTTCAAATGTGTTCATTTTTTCAAAAATCTTCAAAAAAACATTTAATTCAAGATACCTTAACAGGTTTTTGCTCGGATTCGTGCTTATGATTCCTTACCTCATAATCGGGTTTTTTCCGTTTGGATTAAAATCGCTCTCTGTGATCGGCATAATAATTTCCATCCCCTTTCATTTCGCTGCGACCATTGTATTTTATTCTTTCTTAGCAGAAAAATACATTTCTCTCTAAACGATCGTTTTTTAGGCTAATCTTCTCCCAAATAATAAACGAAAGAGCGAGGATGAGGACATAAATGATAGCACTTATCTTGTTCGCATTTTTTTACAAAGGATTGCAATATTCGTCTAACGTTCAAAAGATAATAAGTAAACATATTTGGAACGCGATGCAAAACAATGACTCTTTTTCTTTTCTTGCGCGGTAGAATCTCAAAAAAGAACTGATTATACCCATCTAAAAACGCGATGCATTGCTTCAAACATTTTTTTCTCAATTCATCTTCTCCAGCAGGACTAATTTTGGGAAATTTATATTCCACTATCTCTACTTTATTCAAGCGTCCTTCAGCTCGTCCATCTTAAAAAGAAATCTAATTTCTAAATATAAAAATTTTCCGATGATTTCACTACTTTTTAATAACAAAAATAGAAAGATTTATAAAGTCTGTTATCTTTATCTCAGATAAAATGAAAATAGAACAATTAAAAGAGTTAATGGGGGTACTTTTAAGTAAAGGGTTTGCTGTCAAAGAACATTCTTATCTTTCCCATCAATTTTACGAAGACAAGGGATTAGAAATCTTAATTGTTGGCTTAACAGACTGGGAAGACGAAAAAAAAGTTGCAGAAGCTATAAAAAAAGCAAACATACCTAAAGAAAACCTGTACATAGTATTAAGATCTTTCGACAATCGAATCAGAGCTTTTGGTGGTAGGGCTAAAATCCAAAACAAAATTCGCTATAAAGGATGGACAGAAGAATACTTTGATACTTCTAGGTTATCTTGCTCGCCATTTTTAGATATACTAAGAACACTTGGATATGATGTAGTTAATGAAAGTCATCCTCCCCCACAAAACATTGAAACAGATTTTCAAATGTTACCAGAAACAATTAGGTTACGGCGCTACAAACATATAATCTACGCAGGTCCTGCAAAGCTAATCGAAAAATCACTTCACATTTTAAGGGACGCTGGGATTCCTTATACATATTTTAATTCAACTTAAGGTGGTGTCTGAGAATGAAGAAAGAAAAATATTTAGGTTGTATTTTCGGCTTAGCTATTGGAGATGCATTAGGTTATCCTGTGGAATTCAAATTATCAAACGAAGAAGTTGAGAGGATTTTGAGAGAGAACCATCCCTTTTCTCAGAAAAAAGCGCTTTTTAGCGATGACACCCAAATGACGCTCGCAATAGCTAAAGCATTAATTAAGTCAGCCAAAAGCAACCATTTTTGTGATCTAGAAAATATCATGAAAAATATAACTGATGAATTCGTCAAATGGTACAAAAGCAATGAAAACAATCGCGCTCCTGGACGAACTTGCCTGGAAGGTTGTAGTAAACTAGCCTCAGGAATACATTGGAAAAACTCAGGAAATCCAAATTCAAAAGGTTGCGGTTCAGCTATGAGAACAGCACCAATAGGTCTTATTTATGCAAATGATTTAGAAATGCTCAAAAAAGTAGCTACTGCTTCATCTATAGCAACCCATGCTCATCCAACAGCAATAGCTGGATCTATTGCAACAGCGTATCTAGTAGCTTTGGCATTGAAGGGCACGCATCCAGAAGAAATGATTCAATCACTTATCAAATTTACTGAAGGAATAAGTAGTGAATTTACTTTGAAAATTCATCAGCTCAAAAAACTCCTGCCAAAAGAGCCTGAAGAGGCATTTAAATACATAGGGCCTGGCTGGGTTGCAGAAGAAGCTGTAGCCGGAGCGCTTTACTCGTTCATGAAAAACCCAAATGATTTTCAAAATACAGTATCAACAGCAGTTAAACACCCTGGTGACAGAGATTCTGTCGCTTGCATAGCAGGCGCTATAAGCGGAGCATACAATGGAATCAACGCAGTACCTGAAGAATGGAGAAGTAGGATAGAGAAAAAGGAGACTTTAGAATCAATTGCAAGACAATTATACAACATTCATAAATTTTAATGTTGTAAAAAAATGAAAATCATGAAAATCGATATGCATGTACATTCAAAACTTGGAGGAGATTGCTCTGCCGAGCCGCATAAAATAATTGAATCTGCACGTGCTTGCGGACTGGATGCTATTTGCATTACAGAGCATCATAGTCATTTAGCTAGCGAACCTTTTGAACGTATAGCAGAGAAAGAAGGATTCTTAGTACTCCGTGGCGCAGAATATCATAGTCGTGATGGTCACCTACTTATATTCGGTGTAAAGGATGATAGATTCAATAAAGGATATTATCTTCCTGCACAGCAGATTATAGATTACGTACTTTCCGAAGGAGGCATAGTAATCCCAGCTCATCCTTTTAAGAAAGGATATCGGTTTACTATGGGAAACAAAATATTCCAGTTAAAAGGTTTAGTCGCTGTTGAAACATTAAACGGAAAAACCCTGCCAAAGCAAAACTTCGAAGCAGAACTCGCAAGACGAAAGTTGGGTTTATTTGCAACTGGAGGAAGTGATGCGCACACGCATCATGATGTAGGAAAGGTGTATACTGTTTTCCGCCACGAAATAAGAACTATAGAAGATTTAGTTGAAGCGTTACGGCAAGGTAATTATTATCCGATTCAAATTACTCCAAATAATTCCTTGAAAAAGGAAATAGAATCATTAAAAGGATTAATGAATCTGCTTCAAAATAAAGGATTCTCTATTGAAAAACAATATTCGCATCCTACTTTCCACTTTTACGAAGACAAAGGATTAGAAGTTTTAATTATCGGCCTAACCAGTCAGGCAGATGAAGAAAAGATTGCAACATGCTTAGAAGAAGCTAATGAAAAAAACCTTATTTCCAAAAGAGATATGCTCCTTATTCTTAGATCCCACAACGATAACATCTGCGCTTTTGGAGTTAGAGCACCAGAAGAAGAGAATACCCGCTATGAATCATTTGTAGAAGAGCATTTCGATAGCTCTGGAATAACATATTCTCCTTTTCTGAATGTGCTGGAAAGAATTGGATATAAACCTTCCTCAAACGCAAGCGTTGTCTTTCCAAGCAGTATTAAGATACATTTCAGGGCATTGCCAGAAAATATCGCATGGCGTTTTTATAAACACATAATTTACGTAGGTAATGAGGAAAGAATTAGAAATGCGCTTCATGTACTTGAAGAGTTTGGAATTCCTTACACATACCTAACTCATAAAAATCACTAAAATTCAAATAAAAATGAGAATCCTAGCTATTTCAGATTTGCATTACGACCAGCCCAGAAGGAAAAAAGCAGTTGAAGAACTATTCAAAAACATGAATAAAAATGCTGATGTGCTTATAATAGCTGGAGATGTTAGTTCTTCATTAAGCTCGCTGGAAGAATGTCTTTCAAACATTCCTCCATTTTATGGAACTAAGCTTGCTGTTCTTGGCAACCATGAATTTTATGATCTAAATAGAAACACGCATGAGAAAATAGAAAAGGTAAAAGAAACATTCAGAAAATACAGAATTCATTTGCTCGATGAATCTCCTGTGATGATCGAAAACATAGGATTTGTAGGCAATTGCGGTTGGTATGATTACTCTTTCTTTTTTCAAGAAGGAAAGCATGGCTTAAATCCCAATGACTATGTTGATGTTGGCGAAGGTTTCAAAAGAGCAGATAAAGTAACGGAAAAAGAATGGAGAAAAATGTGCGAAGCAAAACAAATAATAATTCCCAAAGGCGAACAAATATATAGATTCATTTGGAATGATGGAAGATTCATAAATAATCAACACAGTGATTTGGAACGTACATATAATTCAATAAGATTGTTAAGAAAACATACCTTGGAATTACTAAAGCAAAACCCAGAACAAATAGTTGTAGTAACTCATCACATACCTTTTATCTCGATGTTAGAAATTCCAGAAAACAACACAAGCCGAGCTTTTGGAACAGCATTTCTTGGAAGCACAAGATTGGGAGAAGAAATAAAAAAATATAAGAAAGTAAACATTGTAATCTGCGGACATTCACATAATAGAAAAGAACAATACATAGAGATACCATACAGAAACCCCATACTTTGTTATGAAGTTTCATTAAACCCAAGAGAGCCTCAATTTACAGAGATAAAGATTTAACAATATACTCCGGCTATGAATGATTCTTTCTCTATAAACCCGGATAGCTCCGAATTAACAACCAAACTTCTCTTAATTAGGCGAAGACCATCAAGCACATCGCTCCTTTCACAGTAAGAATAAAAACAAACTTCAAAGTCATTCTGTGTTAAGCAATCTTCAAATTCATCAAACAAAGCAAAAGTCAACTTCCAGATTTTCTTTGTTAAAAGCTCATTAAAAGCAAGATCTGGTTTATCTAATACTATTGCCCCACCAGTTATAGAGATTAAACCTTCTGAAGTAGTGCGTAAAAATCCTTTTTCTTCTAGCATTTTGAACTGATTCTCGTATCCACCTTTCTCCCTCAAATGTTTAAGTAAGTTCTCTAACCAGTAGCCCTCTTCAGATTTTGCACTTTCAATTAGCTCAATGGTTTTCCGAATCGACAAAAGCTTTTTAGCAAAAAACTTTGGATAAAATTCTTCAGGCAATTCTTTATTATAAGCTTCAATTTCTTTTTCAAACAACAAAAACAAAACATCCGTTTCAAACCCAGTTAATTCAAGATTTTTTTCTAAAAATAATATTTTATTGAAATCTCTTTTACTCAAGATGCGCAACGGCATATCCTTGTATCGTTTTAAATTTTTCAATGCATTGAACACGTCAGTTTCAGTGATTTTATCTTTTACTAAAACGTCTGGATTATAACCTGCTCTTTTCAGTGGCTTATAAATACCGAATTTCTTTAAAAGTTTCAAGACAGCTTTTCGTTCTTTTTTCGTTTTAACGCTCAAAAACAATTTCAAGAAGTGCTTCTCTAGATCAAAAAACTTCACGTAGCCCGGTTCTGTTTCATAATTCATATCTTTAAACCGCTTTTTAGAGATTTCTATTAACTTACTTTCCAAATCTTTGTCTAATCTAAGATCGTGTTCAACAATAAATCTCAGTATTCTGAATAAAAGCATATCATCGATCACAAACTTTTCTCCATGTAGTTCAAAAAATTCTTTAGTTGGATCTTTAGTAATTCTTTCTAAATCTACCTCTTCAACCGGCGAAAGCGACAACCTTCTATTTTTAACATCTTCCAGCCAGCGCTTCAAATACTTTTCATCGAACTCAAAAATTGCTTTCACCTTACCTTCGGATGATAAAGCCAACCTACTTAATGTAGTTGAACTTTTCTGAAGGAAAAGAGCATCAAACCCCCTTCCCACGATATCATCAAACCCTGCTCCTTCGGCTATGGGATGTCCTTTATAAGCTTTGGTTCTTAACTCATGAACAAATTTATTTACAAATGTTTGCAAATCCGGATCAGATAAGTAAAGTTGAGGATTTCGAGAGACATCGACATATTTACCTTCAACTAATTTGTATATGCGAATAACAAGATCAACGTCTGAAAGAAGCTTTGAAGGAAGTTCACCTAACAGTGCCCGCCGCGCATCACCACCAACAATCTCAACTACAAATTTATAACCTTTATCGCTATATGTTTTAGAATAAGCTCGTGCTAACGAAAATGCCTTTGCAACAAACCTATCTAATCGCACAGGCATCTTGCCAATTTGAGAATCAAATTCAACAAACACATCAAAATTATTAAAAAGTTCATCAAGTTTGGCAAAATGTTTGTCAACAGCATTCAAATTTCTTACTTCGATTATATCATCTAAAGACTTTTTGATTTTTTTCTTTTGAGAGGGGGGTGCTTCTTTTTTAAACCATGATTTGACTATATCAACAAGTGTGCGTCTTGTTCCTTTAATTCCTAGCTCGCGTTTAAGTTTGTTAAGCTCCTTTAAAGTTTCTCTACGCAACTCTAAATCGCGTATTTCAGTTTCTACTCTTATTCTGAATTCATCGAAAACACGCGCAAAACTTTCTAAATTTTCAGGAGCAATTTCTGGACGCGGAAGCGCGCCAAAGAGATCTTTAGGCCGCGTTCCCTTTTTGACCTCTTCCAAAATATTAGAAAGTATCGTAGGCCACACCTCGACCCTTGAATACGGCACAACACCTCCTTCTATAATCCTTTGTCCAAACGATTCTTCCCTCAATGCTTCCGATAGCCTTTTTCCACCAAGCTCGGCTTGAAGCAATGGTCTCTGAAGAGCAGACGCTATTAACTGATTCTCTTCCAGCTTCTCTTTTAATCGCTCGAGCTCCTTCCTTAGTTCACTCTTTCTTTGAACCAAAGTGTTAACAATTTTATCAACAAGCGTTGGATCATCGTAATTCTTGAAGTATCCCTGCACAATACGATAAATCTCAATATCAGGTAATGCTAGAATTTTTTCAATCGCTTCTATTTTCGCTTGGATAGCTTCCGGAGTTTTACTCTCATAAAATTCTTTGAGCTCAAGGCTTTCACTAATACCTGGTTTCCAATCCCTCCGTGAGACCCAATCTTTCATTTCTCCAAGGGCTCTCCAATTAAATGAACCACCAGTATCTATAACAACAAGTTTGCCTTCGGGCGTTATTAAGTAATTACGTGGAAGAACACCATCCCAGTTGTTGATCCACCACATAAAGATCTCGTTTTGCCATAATTGACGCTTGATCTCAATCGGCAAATCAGAAATTCTTAAATTATTTTTCAGCAGATATTGATCAAGAGTTTCTGCGTCAACTACTTCTTCTGTCGCTATTCTCCATTGATCATACAAACGTAAAACAGTAAACGGAGGAACATCTACTCCAAGAGCTTTTAAAAGAGCTAAAGTACATGCCTCAGTAAATACCTGTCCATTTGGTTTTGGACCTCTTCCTACTTTAACATAATATCTTTTGCCTGTTTCTTTTGATTTATATATTTCTACTCCCTGCCGAATTCTTTGAACTAGATCGAGTGTCTTCTCTGATAGTGTCGGCTTTTCATAAACGAGATGTGCTTTCCCTTTGAAAACAACCCAAAGTCTGCTGACTGCTGAAAAATCAATATTCCCTATAGAAGCAATCTCATATTCTTTTCTACCGCCGAGAGCTATTCTTGGTAGAAGCGTACGGAAGGTTGGAATTCCAATAGGGTTTTCTAGTTCAATAATGACAGCTCTTTCTTTAGGTGCGAAATAACTAACTACGAATGGATTTATAGTTAGTGAAACAAAGGGAGACGATATAGCAGAGAGTTCAAAGTGACGTAAAATTTGTTCTTTTAAAAATTTGATTTGGGCTTGTAAATCTAACTTGCCTTCTAAGAGTTTTAGGAAAGGTACACGTCTTGGATCCCTTAGCCCATGAATGACTAAAGTACGAATTAGCTTTTTAGTGCTTTCGAGTTCTTCTTTTGGACCGGGTTCTCCAAAAGGAACCGTTATACCCCGATATAGAAGCAGTCTTTCTACGTTATCAAAGTATGCCTTTATAAAAGGAGTTGGATCAACTCCAGCTTTTTCACATAATTCTTTAATTTTATTTAATGCCGTTTCTGGATAAAATTGATATGCTCGTGCTAAATTATCAAGATTAAATTCTTTTACTTCGGCTGATTTAAGAAATTCTGGGTTGTCATTCGAAAGAGCGTTAACAATCCTTCTTAGATTTTCATTTCTATTTAGTTCTTTAAGTTTTTCATTTTGCTTTTTTGATAAGTCTCTAATAAGATCTTCAACAGGTTGTCCTGGAATTTCTTCTTTCCATGCCTCTTCAACTCTTTTCTCCAAATCAGACAGTGTAAGTGGTTTTATTTCTACCTCTGGTTTTATTTCAGGCAAATATTCTCGAGCAATTTCTTCAAAAGTCTTCCCTTCTTCTAAAGAACGTAATATCCACTCCGCAGTTTTTAAAGAATCTCCTCCCTGTAAGATTAATGGTTTGATAAGATTAACTAAGGTAAACGCCTCTTTGAATTCTTGATTTTGATTTAATAAATTAAAGAGATCATCTAAAGTCCTAATTCCAGATTTTTCAATAATCTCTCTTAAACGCTTTTCAGCATAATCAAACTCGCTCTTAAGCGCTGTTAAAATCTCTCTTTTTTCAGAATCTTTAACAGCACATTCAAGTGCTTTAATCGCATTTCCAGATTCTCTTAAAGCATTTTTTATAGAAGGTGGCAACCCTCCTGCTTCTAACAAACGCTCTCTAAATTTACGATTAAGAAGTGCTTTTCTTAAGGAACCGAATTCTTTTATCACTTCATCAAACCTCTGTGGCGGAAGTTGGAGTGCGAACTTCACATAAGGTTCTAGAATCCTATTTCTAACATAACTTTCAAGATCAAAACCCAATTCCTCTTTGAAACGTCTGCCCATTTCCAAAGCTTCTTCATAATTTCCACTTTCTATAGCGTTATCTACACTTACACCCGCCCTATAGCGTACAGTCCATTCTACCCAGTTTTCCAATCGGGCTTTTAGAAGCTCCCAATACTTTGGATAAGCCAATTTCCACGCTCTAGAACGCGCTTCTATTAGGTCAAGTACTTCTTCTCGTGTTTTAATCAAATCTCCATTATTTTTAGCTAAAATACGATTAAAATCATTTATTATACTCGAGGCTGGCTCTTCTTTCATCGCTTTTCTCAGCTCCACTTCTAAGCGCATCCAATCATCATATCTAGCAGACAATTCTTGATCTATTGTTTTTGCGGATGGCATTATTCTGAGTAGCGTAATATCGTCTTCTAATGCATAACCTAGGCTTTTTAGTTTTTCGTATGCACTTGAAGGCCCATTTAGAATTAGTTCTTTAATAACTGCTTGTAAGTGAGCAGGATTTTTTTGCAACTGTTTGTTTGTCTCTTTGTGAAGCGCTTCCAGCACCCCGTCAGAAACAAGAGCAATGGGATTACTCGCCACCACAGTCTCGCCCTCGATTTTTATAGGAATAGGCATCAAAGCTGCACCGATTTCTTTTCTTCCCCGCGCCAGTGATTCTTTAATATTGCCTTCATTATCGCATACGAAAATTCCTCCCTCGCCCAAGGATCGAATATGAA
Organism: uncultured Methanosarcinales archaeon; assembly: GCA_964519225.1. Taxonomy (GTDB): domain Archaea; phylum Nanobdellota; class Nanobdellia; order Woesearchaeales; family B54-G15; genus B54-G15. The sequence continues at coordinate 46,856 of CAZFJK010000004.1, forward strand.
TCTTTCCGGCAGTATCTTTAAATACAAGAGTCATAGTCAAAAGCCTAAATTCTTTGCCTTGTTTTTCAAATAAAACTTTAAGTTGTTTAATAGAATCAGGACTTCTTAAAAATCTTACAACGCCATCCAATCCTTCACGTTCGAATATTTCTTTAAGTTTTTCTTCATTCGATCTAATAAATTCTTCAACGGCCAACCTCCCAGGATTTGCTTCTTCACCATGACCCATAACATCGCCTTTAATGATAAGTTCGCCCTGTGGTAAAGGAATAACTTTTACAAAATCTCCTCTTTCTCCCCCCTTACCAATGCCAACAACCATTCCTTCTGATATCTGAAGCGATTCTGGAATATCAAGCCATTTTTCAAGCTGTTCTTGAAGAGAGGATACTTCTCGAAATACTTTTATTTTGTTATTAAGGTATTCAGCAATAAAGTTATCAATGTCCTGCTCAGAAAGTCCTTCTTTAAAATCTTCGGAGAGTTTCTCTTTGAGTTTTGTTTTCATTTGTTGGAAGATCGCTTCGGCCTCCTTTTCCAATTTAGTTGCTTCTTCTGACGT
>CAZFJK010000004.1:47427-57264 GCA_964519225.1 uncultured Methanosarcinales archaeon
CTTCTAATTCTGTATGGAGATTTACCTCGTTTAAAAGTTTAATTTGGCTCAGAATTAGAGACTTTGGTTTTGCCACCAACACACCATACAAACCTTCTAATATATCAGGCAAATCTCCAGTTAAGGCTGTAATTATTGGATTATTATAAATAAGCTCTTCTAAAACAATCTCTGATTTAAGGTAAGAAACTACCTCTGCAGCACGCTTTCCTATAAATCTTGCTAACGAATTCCTCAACCAAGTTTCAAAATTTTGTGAAATCTCGTATGGCGTAGTCGCTATTTTAAGGACAGGTCTAAGAACCCGCCCAGAAAATAAAAGAAACTTACCCAAAGCTTTCAATATAGCGCGTTTTGATGTAAGCAGAAAGTTAGTAAGCCCAACGAGACCACCTTTTATAGCATTAATTAAAGCGTTTAATCCTAAAGAAAAGTACCACATTAATATTAAACTGCCAGGATTCATAACACCATCAATAAACGCCTCCCACCGTCCGTGCCTTCCCATATAGGAAATTTCATCTATGTTTTCAAATTTGAATGGAAGCGTCTTCCCTGGAATAAACTCGTTTTTTTCTATATCTTTTAAGCCGAGTTTTTCTATGATTGCTTGGTCCTCTTTAGAAAGTTTATTAAAGTCAAACCCAGAATTTTTGTAACGTTCCAATGCACCAATCTCTTTTCTCAAATTCTCATATTCTGTATGAATATCTAATCGGCCATAATACCTCCGTTCTATGCCGTCAGCAATTTTAAAAACGCCGGTAAATAGACTATCAATGCCTTTACCAATGGCTTGTATTGGATTATAAGTAAATCTATCATACGGATCAAAATAAGTTCTTTCTTGGTATGTCCAAATAGCTAACTTTAATCTCCTCAACAAGCTTAACCCATCGATGGTTGCTTCTATTACCAAGCGTTTTTCATCGGGAGGAAGATCAGCAAGACTCACGCCTTTTTCTAGTTCTTTATTTAAAATTCCAAACAAAAACCGTTCTAAGTTCCATACTTTTTCAGATTCCAGCTTCTCACTTCTGCTCACCCAATCGCCCCAATAAGAAATCCGCATTACAGTCGTCCACATGCTCTCCCGCTGTCTCTCTTGATCTCGCTTGTACGCCATATTTTCATCTAGAGAAATGAGAAAATCATATTCTTCTTTAACCGATTCTATTAAAGCTTCCCTACGTGTCAATCCTTCATACTCCTCATCTAAAATTTTAAGCTGAATTTTCAGCGCAAAAAAAGAACTAAGATACTCTCTTAAAGCATGAATTGTATTTTCATCGTCCCAAATCTCATTGATTTTTAAGCTTAACCTTCCAAGTATGCTATCCTCTTCTCTAGCGATTTCTCTCACTGTAGTTGCATCTGTTTTGCGTCGCCCATATATATATTTATTAATATCTTCAATTAAATCAGGGATGCTTTCAGGATCAAGTTTAGCTAAGGTTTTAATTATTATACTGAAAACCTCATCGAGATTGCTTTCTCCGAATTTTTCACCGAAATTTTTGTTAGAATAAATCTCAACATCTCCAATAGGAGATTTCCATATCGTAGTAACCGGACCGTCGATTTTTTCTAATTTATAAACGTGTTCGTACCAGAGGTCTATGAATGAACGGAGTAAATCTTCAAGTAAGCTAATTTGCTCATCCAACGATTTCCCAGCCAGCGCTGCCTGAAGCTGAAGAGCAAATATGTGGCCAATTTTTTCTTTTAATTTTGATATTTTTCTAAAATTTCTTTCTTTAATGTATCTTTCTAAATTTTTAAATTCTTCATCAAGTTTTTGTTTTTCTTGAAGAATCTTTTTCTTCATTTCTTCTTGATACCGCCTCACGTTTTCAAGATACATCTGAGCTATATCCTTATATTTATCCGGAACTGTCTTTTTTATATAAGCCTCGAGTTGAACTGGTACTTCTCCAGAAAGAGGACCATATTCACCTATCAACTCTTTAGCTTTTTGTGCAAGATTAATAAAAACTTCTAACTTCTTTAAATCATATTCTTTTAACTCCTTATAAAAAGTACCGAGAGAAACTTCTTTCCCATATTCTTTCAAAGAAGAAAAATGCAAGCCTGATTCATCGAGAATTTTCTCAATCGAAACTGTTTCATCGATACCATAAAGTTTTCTAAGATCTTCTGCAAATTTCTCTAGAGTCGCAAGAAGAGATTCATGGCTTTCTTTAATTTTAGTCATATCCTGATCCCTTATGGCTTCTTGAAATTCTTCAGATTTTTCAGGCAACGCTTTCAGAAACTCGCTTGTTAAATAAGTTGATTTAGACAGCCTATATAAAGCATCAAGAACTCTCAAAATTTGTTCTGCTGAACGTGCATCATAAAACCTGCCATCTTCAATATCGGCGCTTATCTTATTAACAGCGTTTTCTAAATCTTCTATATTTTCGGCTTTTTTTGCAAAATTAATGAATTCATCGGAATTAAGAAAACTTCTAATATTATAAGCTCTTAATGCTTTTATGTATTTATTGAATTCTTTTCTTGTCTTTTCAAAGGCAAATGCACTTTCAAATCTCTTTTTATCATGAATTTCTCTTAAAGTTTTGATAATAGTTTCAATTTCTTGGATTAAGGCAGAATACTTTTTTGGATCTAATGTTTCTTTAAACTTTCCAAGTCTATCGATGTAGGTCTTTTCAGCTTTTCCAGGCCATTCAGGATGTTCTACGTCAATTTTGTACTCCTCTTGGAAAACAATAAGTTTATATTCTATGATTTTAGAAATAATTCCTTCCTTTAACGATTTTAAAACTTTAACAACGGTTTCGTAATCAACTTCTTTTTCATATTTTTTAATAGCCCATTCAAGTTCGTTTATTAAATCCGAAAGACCATGAAAAGGTTCAGAAAACTGAGTTAATAAATCGATTTTTTCTGTTGCATCCTTAGAGCTTTTTACTTGGTTTAGTAAATCATCGCATTTGCGCATAAGCTCCGATACTTTTTGCTTATAAAAATCGATAATTGCTTGATTTTTTTGGTTCTCTGCTAAGTCAATTCCGTTTTGAAGAATTTTTCTTGACTCTTCATAAGTCAAGCGTTCCATTATGCCTTGAAGGTCAGAAATTAGCTCATTAAAGCGTTTCTCAAGTTCTTCGGGTGTTTTTGCTTCCTCTATTACTTCACCGATTTTTTTTGGCAGCTCGCGCAGTTCTTTTTCAGCCACCTCTCTTTCTTCTTTGTACTTTCCAGTATCATAAATTCTCACATCGTGCGGATCTTTACAATAGCAATGGGCAACCATTTCTTTACTACCCTCCATCCACTTCACAACAACCTTATCCGCAACACATCTGATATTTTTAACCCCCAAGTAGCTTAATAAATTACTTAACCGACCAAATGCATTAAATTCGATTAAAGCCAAATCTATTGCAGAATCTATCGGGTTTTTATATTTGAACTTATCAAGTTGTTCGAGAATCGGAGCATACTTATCCTTTAACTCTGGCTTTGATTGCAACCCTGAACTAATTTCTGAATTCAAAGTTTTACGCATCTCATTAATGTTCTCTTTAAATGCGTCTTGAAGTTTTGGCCATAATCCCCGGCACTTCCCTGTTATAAATCTCTGAACACAACCATAGAAATCCTTCAACATTCTTTCTAAATCGCTTTTCACTTTTTCAGAAAGTTCTTTATCTAATTGCAAAATTTTCTCATAGCTCGACGCCATAATTCTATTGTATTCTTTAACCAGTTCGTTATATTTACTTACTAAAAGATTATATTCATCTCGAAATATAGGGTCCTGAGCTATCAAATCTTCACGAAAAAAATTAGATGAATCTTGCTTTTGACGCCAAACAGGAATTCCATTCAAAGAAAATCCCGTTGGAATAAATCCATATGCTTTCTTGCTACTAACTTTTGCTTCAAAAAATCCGCCAGTCTTTTCGTTATATAAATAGTGCTTGCCCTTATAATAAACCAAAGAAAAACGTCCACCGTCAAATTCCCTTTCCTTATATGTATATCGATCAATAGCCTGCCTCTCTATAAATCTTAACTTCTTCAAAACCGGATCCAAACGTCTTTGCCTAAACTCTTTCAATGTCTTTGATATCTGATCTATTTTTTTCTTTCTTTCAGAATATAATTTTTCCAAGCCCTTTTTGAAACTTGCAAAATTTTTCTTACAAACATTAAAATCATTACAGCAGGTCTTTTCTTTTGAAATTTTAGCAGGAACATCATAATAAATATCTTCAGTTGTGCTGATACCAATAAACGAATAAACAACTTGCTGGTTTTCACGGAAACTTGGTCCTTCATAACGGTACCCATAATAATCCCCAATCTGTAGCCGTGGTGGCATCCTTGGAACTAATTTTAGAAGAGGAATAAATACACCGCACTTACAATCCATGTGCAATTCACAGCAAGCCACAATTGTACCAATCTTTATCGCATAATAATATAGCCTAGCCAATCCTAAGTAATACAAACGGTACCATATTACATAAACATCCCGGATGTCTGCAAGAATCAAAGCCAAGTCAGGATTCGTCTCTAGAAGCGGTTCAATATTCTCTTTCTCTTCTTCGTAAAGAGAAATTAAATCTAACAAATTTTTCTCAACATTATCAAGAAATTCCTTTGTCTCCTCAAATTTCTTCTTTAACATATTAATTTGTTTTTCAGCATCCTCTTTTTTGCAAAATGCTCTTCCTTCAGCAAAAGCCTCATTGATTTCTTTTGATAATTCTTCCATCCATTGCGAGAGTTCTGCTTTAGAGGGCGTTTTCTCAATTTGTTGGTAGAAGCCACGCATATTTACCAGCATTCCATTAACATCTACAGGATTGCCCTCCAATGCATTAGACAGCTTATCAGGATTTAGAAGAATTCCAGCGACGTTTCTTATTTTATTTTTTAATTTATCAAGAGTCAATGTTCCAAAAAATTTCTTACCTTTGTTCTCCTCTTCCCACGCGCAAACTTTTTCTGCATATTCATGAAATTCTTCTTCTAAAACACGATTTAAGAAGGCTTTTTCCTCAGCGTTGTTCCATTCATTTATCTCCCTATTCGCCCACTCTTTTATTGCATAAATTCGCCACAGATCCCCAAACAACGTTTTTTTCTCTTTTCTCTCAGGTCCTGGAGGAAGGTTCTTTGCTTCAAGTTGTCTTGCTCTCTGCTGTCTTAAATTAGCAAGATTTATCTTAAGCTGGTTTAAAAGATTCGGTGGAATGTTTAACTGAGCGTTTTGAGACGGGGAAACTCCTGGAAGTTCAACTGAAGCTTCTTTCATTTCCTTTGAAGCTATTTTCTTTAATACGGAATCCGCAGTTACTGCCCCGCTTACACGCGGCCAACCGAATCCAAAACTAGACAAATTTCTTATGCTAGCCATAGATCTAATCAATTTTTCAAAATTCAAATCAAATGGCTCTTTCATTTCATCATGACCGCAAGGAGCGCATTCTAGTCCACCACCGTATTCTGGTTCCTCATGTTCTTTCTCATCAAGCCTTACAAACACATCTTGTGCATTAGCATAAACCTGCATGTCTTCGCTTTTCAAATCAGCTTCTATAGAACTCTCGCCAAGCTTATCTTTTTCAATCCAACTATCTTTTTTATGGATTTCATAAGTCTTTCCTTCATTTCTATCACCTTCAAAGCTGAACTTTATTCTCCCATCAAATCGCGTATAACCTTGTTTTCCTCGAACAACAGATTCACTACCATCAGAAAAACGTAGGAGCCCATAATCATCCTTTTCTTCATAATCACCTTCATTTACAACTTCTCCATTTACTATTCGTTTAAACTTTCCTTCTTTTTTATCAAATTCAACCACTTCAAAACTCCCATCTCCTTGTCTGATATAATGTCTTTTAACATCAGGTGATGTGTAAACAGCATTGCCTTTCCAATCAACAACAAGTGTTCCAGTTCCATTCTTTTCATAAAAATAAAACTCGCCTCTTCCATAAGGATCTAACCACGCAAGTAATTTTCCATCTCTATCTAAAATAACATCAAGATGATCAACTTTTTCAAGTAATGCACCAAACACTGTCTCATCAACACCACCAAGCAATAGCTTAGCAATATCCAAGATCGGCTTAGGATAAACAAAGGTACCAAAATCATCAAATAAATCATCCAGTCTTATCTTAAATTCTCCATAAACATCATAGTATTCATCTTGAGTCTTAATCAAAACAGCATCGGTTAATTTTCTTTTGTTGTGTAATTTATAATATATCGCAACTGCAACCTCGTCCCCAAAGGATGGCATTTCATCATCTTCTATTAATTCGATAGACGGATCTTCAACTACTTTCTTTGCAAGCAAATCAACAGTCAACCCCTCAGCTTGCTTAAGTTCTTTGTACGAATCAAAACACAACGCTATTTTCTTATAAGGATTCTTAACAGAACTCAACTCCCGTGCTATAGAAACTACCCTCTCTTTTACTGCATTTATCACATTATAAAGTGGGTTTTCTTCTTCCGCGCTATACGTTTCTTCCAAACCGGACGCACTTATTGTAACAGCATGGGCAGGACTTAATGAAACAACCAAGCCAATCAAGAAAACACTTATGACTTTTGCATGTTTAGATGTTCGCTTTAAAAGTTTCAAACCTAACCCAGCCAATAAACCAAGTAGAGAAAGCAAACCTGCTACCTTGAAAGGAACCCCAACAAAAATAGTACCATAATAGTTTATTCCCAACAGTAACCCAACAGACATTCCAGCCAAAATAATAGGCAGATAAACATATCTTGGCACTAACTTAGCTGTTCTTAATGCTTTATCAATGGCTTCTTTCTTCCAACCTTTCTTAAGCATAGCTCTCACAATTTCAGCTTTAGAATAAGTTCGCAATGCTTTATACACAAAACTTGTTCCAGGAACTTCAAGCACAGCCTTTCTTAATTCAAACGCTTTTTGCAAAGAAAACCATGTAAAAGCACCACCAACAGCAATAAGCCAAGGAAGCTTCAGCAATGTGCAAATCGTTAAGAAATAATACCAAGAGAGTACAGTTAAACTACCAAGAACATAACTTGAAAGCTCAAAAAGAGGTTTTTTGGCCTTTTTGTTGTATATGAACGCTAGAAACGCTAAAACGGAAAGTAATGAATTTAACACATAATGGTATGGGAATTGGTAATCCGTCAAAGTTAGTCCTAATCCACTTAAAAATGAAATACCGCTTCCAACATAATAAATATTCTTCTTCTGCTTCTTACCAAGATAAAATAACAGACCAGCTAAGAAAAATAATAAAATCAACAAAGGATATTTTCCCTTAGACAAAGCACATAAGTTTCTATAGTTCCATGGATTTAATGCTATTTCCTCATTTGCTGCATTATATTCAGAATCGTCAAATGGGCTAATACAACCTGGATCATCAGGATAATCAATAAATCCATCACCATCATTGTCTAATGAATCGTTGCATTCGTATAGTCCAATTTTAGGATAAAGAGAATGTCTTTTTAATGGATACGCTCCACGTAACAAAGTATCAAAGAATTCAACTAAATCTCTAGGTTCTGGCTTACCATAAACTTCATCTATTGAAAGATCTTCTGTCTTAATATTAGCATAAATGCAGTACTTCACTCCAGGCGAATAAAGATGAACTTTTTCCTTGCTTGGATTTACAATTTTAACATGCGTTTTTCCAGGAGCATTTCCAGTTAAATCAAATTCATCAATCAAAAGATGCTCGCATTCCTTCTTAAACGGCTTCATTACATCTATTTCCAGCGGTGCAGCAACAAACAAATTAGTGTCTGGTTCATTTGGTTCACATTTACAAAGAACTTGATATGTTGGTAAAGGATGCTCAATTATAGGCTTGGTTGGAGGCAATGGACATTTCTTTCCAGGCCAAAACTCATAAAAAGACAAACCTAAATTCTCACATTCTTTTCTACAAGCCTTTTCGTTAGAAATGTCGTCTATATACTTATAACTTAAGGGCAACTCATAAGGAACAGAACAAACACAACATCCAGGCTGCACTATCCTATAACTCGGACCTCCGCCAGTCGGCCTTGTCGGTGGTGGCGATACTCCCTCCTTTACATATAGCTTAAAAGGCCCCGTGTCATTTATTGGACTTCCAATAGCAGTTATCCTCCAAGTGTAATTTCCAAGTTCAAGATAAACAATCCATTCTACTGTTCCGTTCACTCCTGTCTTTGTGTTATTGTAATAAACATCTGTTTCATTCCAAATAGTTAATGTAGCATTTGCAGTTCCAACATCGTCTGTGACTTTGGCGCTGAAGGTTACATTGCCAGGAGCAACTTCTGAATTATTTTCAGGACTTACATCAGTAATACTTGGCGGTGTTGCATCGAATACAAACACACCAGGCTCTGTACAGTTTATCCATCCAGCGCTATCGTTTGCGCATGCTTTTTCGGTATAAACACCGTTGGTAAGATTATCACCTGTTATGTTAATCCAGCAATAAACAATTTCACCATCAGAAGTAACATTGGCTCTGTTCATTGTAAAATTCTTACTTACGCTGTTATTCACTTCAAGCCAGCACTCATCTATTGCACTTCCTGTTCCGTTGAACGTAACATTAATAAAAAACCATGGATCTGAGCAGGAACTTTTATTCGTAACATTCGAGACTATTTGTTTTGTATCTATGTGTATAGTCTGGTCTTCAAGAGCATACGTATTTCCAGCAGAATCGTTGCATACTACGCTTATGTTATGATCGCCTTCAAGAAGTCCTGTTATGTTTACTGACGTGTTTGTACAGTTTTTAGCTATTACTGTTTTCTTAAGCTGATCATCAACATAAACTTTACATGTTCCGTTTTCTGCCATGTTATCATAGTAATGGAACTTTATTGTGATGTTTGAAGAGTTATATGTTGTGCATGTAGGGAAATCATATTCTGTTATGCTTGGTTTTGTTGTGTCTATGTGTATAGTCTGGTCTTCAAGAGCATACGTATTTCCAGCAGAATCGTTGCATACTACGCTTATGTTATGATCGCCTTCAAGAAGTCCTGTTATGTTTACTGACGTGTTTGTACAGTTTTTAGCTATTACTGTTTTATTGAGTTTGCCGTCGACATAGATTTTACATGTTCCGTTCTCTGCCATATTATCATAGTAATGGAACTTTATTGTAATGTTTGAGGAGTTATACCAAGTACATGTATGGAAATCGTATTCTGTTATGCTTGGTTTTGTTGTATCTATGTGTATAGTTACATCGTCTGTTGTGTATGTGTTTCCAGCTTGATCTTTGAATATTACACTTATATTGTGGTGGCCTTCACTACCGACATTTATTTGTACTTTTTTGGGTGTGCAGTTTGTAGCATTTCCAGTTGCAACTGTATTTCCATCAACAGTAATATTGTAAGTTAGGTTTTCAGCAAGATTATCTTTTGCATGTATAGTTACATTGATTATTATTGTATTAAACCATGTGCATGTTGTTGGATCTTCTATAACTGACTCACTTGGCGGGGTTGTATCTATGTGTATAGTCTGGTTCGGTAGGGCATAGACATTTCCAGCAGAATCGTTGCATACTACGCTTATGTTATGATCGCCTTCAAGAAGTCCTGTTATGTTTACTGACGTGTTTGTACAGTTTTTAGCTATTACTGTTTTCTTAAGCTGATCATCAACATAAACTTTACATGTTCCGTTCTTTGCCATGTTATCATAGTAATGGAATTTTATTGTGATGTTTGAAGAGTTATACCAAGTGCATGTAGGGAAATCATATTCTGTTATGCTTGGTTTTGTTGTATCTATGTGTATAGTTACATCGTCTGTTG
>CAZFJK010000004.1:57364-60257 GCA_964519225.1 uncultured Methanosarcinales archaeon
ATGTTGTTGGATCTTCTATAACTGACTCACTTGGCGGGGTTGTATCTATGTGTATTAAAACAGAATCTAAATTTTCAGCCGTGTTTCCATCCTCATCTGTGGCGTTGCATATAGAAATATTGTAATGGCCCTCACCGGGCAAATTAACCGTAACGTTTGTTGGCGTACAGTTATGAACTTGCCCAGACTTTTCAGGATTGCCATTAACGCAAATTGTATAATTAATCAATTCGCTTGTATCATCATAAAGGTGAATTGTAACATTGATTACCGTTGTATTAAACCACGTACAAGTCGTAGGATACTCTATCTCTCCCCACGGAAAAGTCGAAGAATAGTCTGAAATTTCAACCTGAGAATAAGAAACACTACCAGCCTTAGTACTCGTATATCCCTCACCACCATCAGTTCTTTGGTTATTTACCTCAATCTTCTTTCCACTAATATCCCCACCAGGTTCTTTACCAGCAATTTCAATACTAAATCTCCCAGCAAAACAAGATATCCAAGTCTCATTCCAAACATCAAATCTTGCATACCTGTATTGATAAACTGTGCCATTTCTTAATAAAATAGAAGAATTAACTTCATCATAACTTACAAAAATGTCAGTGAAGTTTTCATTTCCGAAATCATAGAAATATGCACATGTTGTGTTATAATTCTGTGTTATGTTTGCTTCATCAGAATAATCTTCAAAATAAGGTAAATCAGGAGCTTTTTCTTTTGATATTAATAATTTATCTGGGCCATCTCTTGCTATATAAATTCCAAAACTAAAATAGTCAGGAACAAGATCACCATCATGCATCCAGTAAGCATCAATCCAGTTTATTTTATCTAAATTTTCAGTCCAATTTTTTAATCTACTTACTTCACTAGCATCCCAGAATTCAACTATTCCATCATTATTTGTATCGTTTTGATTTAAATAAAGTAAAATTTGATCATCTTCACTTAAAGCAATAAAATCAACCAAACCATCATAATTTACATCAGAAAATATAACCTGTTTTAATCTTGGCAAATCATCCGGATCTAAATTACTTTGTTCACTTACATCGTTAAATGTTCCATCACAATTAGAATAAAATAATCTATTATTCGCATACAAATCAGTACATCCATCATTGTTTAAATCATAAGCATTCGCTCCTAATGGTGATGTGTTGTTTCCAGTAACATTTTCATTTACTCCAGTCAGTAAATCATAATTATAATCACTAGTATTTACTGCTTTATAAATCCTGTTTGGTTCATTCTCAAAAACCAAATAAATATCTAGATCACCATCACCATCATAATCAAAGAAAAATCCATAAGAAATATTTGTTTTATTTTCAATTTCCAATGAAAATTTAGTCATATCATAAAACAAAGTATCATTATGCTTCATATATAAACCATTCAAAACAAAATCATTTTTTCCATCATTGTTAAAATCTCCAATATTAGGAATTCTATGAGGACTTCTATCTAGAGCATATACAAAGTAAGAAAATAACATAGATAGAAATAGTATGAACACTATTCTTAACCCTATCTTCCACCCCTTTTTTTCCATATATTACCGTAGAGAAGGAAAACGAGAATATTTAAAAAGTTTTCTCACATCTTTGCGAAATAAACTATTTTTCTAATCCATATGATTTCAAAATATTGGTTAAGTATAAAGCAGAAGTAATATTGCTAAATACACTAGTTATTGGCTGAGAAGAATCATAGAATCCTTCTGGACCTTTAAAAACTCCGAAAGGAGAACTTGAGATTATACCACGAACCAATCTATCATTAAATGTTAATTCTCCTAGGAAATCATCTTTAGCAAGAGATTTATTCATTGATTTAAATAAATCCTTGTTTATTGGTTTCCTAATAATCCAATCTATAAACCACTCACAGCTTGTCAATTTATTCCTGATACTCCATTCCATACCTTTCTTAGCTTTTTTTGATTCGATTTTTCTAAAATAATAATCAATCCAAGCAATCAATCGTCCATCTTTATATTTTATTCTATTAATTAAATCAAAATAATCTTTAACCCATTTTTCATGCTTGAATTTTTTTGCAGCTTCTAATCCAAATCTAGCATAGTTAGCAAATAATGCCCAATCATGAAATCCTGGCTCAACAAAAAGACCTTTGTTGCATTGAAGCAATATAGGTTTTACATATCCAAAATAAATCCTATTTCTTAAATCAGATTTTTCTTTTGGAAGTGCATACATTAGAAGGAAATATCTAACCTCTGGTTTCCATTTACTAGCTTTTTTTCCAACTACTGAATCTAAATATGTTATTCTTCGTTCTCTTTCATCTTTAATAATTGTTTTGAGAGTTTTAGGGATATCATCAAGTTCTAGAAGTTTAGAAAGGAAAAGAATATAAAAACCTACATCATTTATATCTTCTTTATACTCAATTGAAGGAGAAAGTTTTTGAGGAAATCCTCTTGGTTCTCTAGACTTCACTCTTTTCACCAAATTCACATATCTCCACAAATGTTCTCTGTATAGATATAATAATCTCTTTTTTTCATCTTCATTTTTTAATTTAGTCAAATCTTTTCCATAGAGTTTTTCTGCTAAGTAAAAAGTAGTTAAAATATGAGAGTTTTTTAATTTCTCATTATAATTATCATCCCAAACATTTTCTAGTGCAAGTTTTAAGATTTTTCCATCAAGAACTTTTATTTGTGTTGTATATTCGCTCATTCTTTCCTCCAATCTCTTCCTTAATTTTTTACTAACTTCATCATTCCTTATCAAATCTCTATAAAACTTAACTGCTGCTTTCATCCATTCGACTTCATCAACGTAACGCTTTTCTCTGTTCGCTTTTTCTATTTGTTCTATTATTCTTTGCTCAAAGAATGAAAATATTCTATCCT